>JBBAKZ010000181.1:0-6574 GCA_040403275.1 Arcicella sp.
CTTGAATAGAAACGCCCAAATTTTGCGCTTTTTCACGGTTAATTTCTAAACGTAATTCAGGTTTGGTGAATTTTAAATTTACATCCGCCACTTCAAATTTTGGCGATTCTCGCACCTTCGCCATAAATTCTGGAATCGCCTTTTTGAGTTTGTCAAAATTAACCGCTTGAATTACAAATTGAATCGGCAAACCTCCGCCCCTTTGGCCCGTTTGTATGGTTGATTCTTGCACCACAAACATTTTAGCTCCCGTATATTTCTTTAATTTTGGCTGTATTTCATCGACAATTGCTTGTTGTGTTCGGCGTGAAGTATCATTCAACACTACCCTGATGGCGCCCGTATTGGCGGCTCCATTTCCGAAAGGAGGAGACGTGATGGTGATTACCCCACGACGTTCTTTTTCGGATAATTCTTTTAACAAAAATTTGCCAATTTCATCCGTAAAGCCCAACATGTATTCAAATGTTGCTCCTTCTGGACCCGTGACAGAAATTCTAAAACCACCTCTATCCTCCATTGGAGCTAATTCTGAGGGAATGGCATCAAATTTGAAGAGGGCATAAATGATGCCGACAAAAGAAACTACCAAGACCCAAGCAAACCAACGAATGCGTAAAAACCCCGCCAGTGAATTTTCATAAGCACGGGTTAATCCTTGAAAAAATGGTTCGGTTACTCGGTAAAACCACGGCTGATGATGGCCACCTCGTAAGATTTTTGAACTTAACATGGGGGTTAAAGTCAAAGAAACGAAGGCGGAAATAATGACTGAACCAGCCACCACGATTCCAAATTCACGGAATAATCGTCCCGTTATTCCTTGTAAGAAAATTACGGGCAAAAATACCGCTGCCAAAGTCACCGTCGTAGAAATAACGGCAAAATAAATCTCTTTTGAGCCTTGCAAAGAAGCTTCCCAAGGTGACATTCCTTCCTCAATTTTGGCATAGATATTTTCCAAAACCACGATGGCATCATCAACCACAAGTCCAATTGAGAGGACAATCCCTAATAATGTCAGTACGTTTATGGAGAAACCCATCACGTACATAATGAAAAATACGCCAATCAATGAAACGGGAATTGCCGTGAGTGGAATTAAAGTTGAACGCCAATCTCTCAAAAAAATGAAGATAATCAACGCAACCAGTGCAATGGCGATAAAAATGGTTTCTTCTACTTCTGTGATTGAACGCCTTACGTATTGGGTATAATCCAAGCCCAAAGTTATTTCAACATCGGCAGGAATGGTACTTTGAATTTGTACTAATTTTTTCTTAATATCATTCACAATTTGAATCTGATTTGCTCCTGGCTGTGGAATTACGGCCACTGCCACCATCGGAACCATATCCCGTTTGAAGTACGTTTTTTCATTCTCGGGCGCTAACTCTGTATAACCTACATCGCTGAATTTTACTACTTTATCCCCTTCTTCTCGTAAAATTAAATTGTCAAAATCTTGTGGCGTTATCAAACGACCCTGAGTTCTAACCGTCAGTTCTGTCATGGCGCCTTCAATACTTCCCGAGGGTAATTCTATGTTTTGTTTATTGAGCGCATTCACGATATCGGGAGCGGTCAAACGATAGGATGACAATTTTACGGGGTCAATTCTTAATCGCATCGCATACTTTTTCTCTCCCCAAATTTGTACGGAACTTACCCCGGTAACGGTTTGAAATTTCTCTTTTATATTACGAGTTACAATCTCATTCAATTCTAATAAATCACGTTTTTCTGACTTTACGTTAATAAAATAGATCGGATTAGAATCTGCATCGGCTTTTGCAACCACGGGTGGGTCAATATCTTTGGGTAGATTCGCCAAAGAACGAGCCACTCGGTCACGAACATCGTTGGCCGCATCTTCGATATCAACGGCTAAGTCAAATTCAACCGAAATGGTCGAACTCCCATCACGACTTGATGAAGTGAGGGTACGAATTCCCGCAATTCCGTTGATAGATTCCTCTAAGGGTTCGGTAATTTGGGATTCAATGATGTCGGCGTTTGCTCCGGTATAATTTGTCTGAACCGTCACGACGGGTGGGTCCACGCTCGGGAATTCCCTGATTCCCAAATAAGTATAGCCAATTATCCCAAAAAGAATAATTAGAATTGACATCACTACCGCCAATACGGGGCGTTTGATGGAGGTTTCGGAAATGGATGCCATAATTTAAATAATTAGTAATGAAGGTATGATGCTTAGTCAAAATTAGGTTAAATACTTGAATCGGGTGGAAGTCTGCGAGCAATGATTTTGCAATAAATTACTGAATCATACCCTCAACTGCCTTATTTATTCGTGCTGAACAAGATGCTAATGACCAATTTTCTTTCACATTTTTCTTAGCAAAATCAGCTATATTTTTTCTTAATTCTTGGTTTTCAGTAAGTCGTAAAATATATTCAGCAATTTCTTGAGGATTTTGATTTACCAAAAAACCATTTTTCCCGTGGATAATGGTTTCCCTGACACCGCCTTCCGCCACGGCAATTACTGGTGTGCCACAGGCATTTGCTTCCAGTGGAGCAAAGCCAAAAGGCTCCAGATTTGAAGAATAAATCATGCAAATTGCTCCACTCAACAATTCCACCAATTTCGTATCAGATACCATTTTCTTTACTTCCAGTACCACTTCCAGCGAACGAGCCAATTCAACCATTTTAGCCCAATAGTTTTTATCAACCATGTTGCCAATCCACAATAATTTTGGACGGTTTCTCTTCAAGGCTCCCAGCGAACGAATCACTAATTCTGGGTTTTTATGACTGTAAAAACCACCCAATCCTACTACGTAAGTATTTGGTTCCGAGGTTTTCGTGGGTTTAAACAACGTATTATCTATGCCTAAATAACAAACTTCCGAAAATAATCCGTAGGCTCTTTTACAGCTTTCCATTGAGAAATAGGAGTTTACTAAAACCTTATCGAAGGCTTGGAAGTTTTTACGTTCTTCCCGTACATAAACCCTGTATTTATTAGTCCTCCAAGTATTGCTGAAGAAATATACCCAAAATTTATACGAGGTTTTATTGCTTACTTCCTCCGGCGCTTCCCATATTTGCTCGGGCATGGCTTCGTACAAATACCGATTGGGTTCTCCTAAATACAGTAATTTTGGAATTTTCACGAAACGACTAATGAAAGGGACGCCATAATAAATGCAACTATTGCCAAAAAGTACATCAAAGCCCCCTTGATTAATTTCCGAAGCACACTTTTTGCAATGGCTTTCCATGGCTTTCATATTGGAATCTTTCTCAAAGAAAAGCGAAGCAAATCGTTCCTTGAGCGAAGAATGATGCTCATTATATGCTATCGGAACTTTATGCAACTTCACACTTGGAGGTAAATGCATGAATCCACCCGCATCTGGATCGTCAGCCCAGATTTCTACTTGATGCCCTTTCTCCACTAATCCGCAAATATGGTACTGTAATGCACGACTTCCACCTCCACTATGCAAATTATGCCACACAGCTATTTTCATACGCTTGTCTTTGGATTAACCTAGTGATTATTTACGAATAGCGGTACCATTCTTTTGTAAAAAATTAAACTTCAAAGTTAAAATTTTAATCAAAAAATTAAATTCAATACGCTTGATTTTTTACTTAATTACTTCTCTAATATCGACTACTCCATCAGGTTTTACTTGCATAATCCCCGTCGTAATCAGTGTATCTCCCGTTGATAATCCTGATAGTACTTCAACATTTTTATCGCCACGAGTGCCTAATTGTACCTTTACGGGAACAGCCTTTCCATTTTTCACCAAGAATACTTTATTTCCTTTTTGTTCTGGAATAATCGCTTCCGTTGGAATCATCATGGCCGAACCTTTGCTTTTCAATACCAATTCCACTCTTGCAAAGGAACCTGGAATTAATTTATGCGTAGGATTTGGCGCAATGGCCCGAATTTGTAGCGTACGAGTATCAGGATCAATTTTTGGGTCAATGGCGTAAACGGTTCCAACAAATTTCTGTTCCGAATTTTCAACCGAGAAATCAATTTTGCTTCCAACCCGAACAATAGAAGAATATTTTGCCGGAATGGCAAATTCTATTTTTGCTGGGTTAGTGTTGGTTAAAGTGGCTATTTTGGTGGTGGGAGAAATGTAACTTCCTAAACTCACAAATCGAAACCCGATGATTCCATCGAATGGGGCTTTGAGCGTCATTTTTTGAATTTGGGCCGATAAATCTTCCATATCCGCCGAAACCGTATTGACCGAATTGACGGCAATATCATATTCTCGTTGGCTAATGGCTTCTTTTTCTAGCAGTCTCTTTTGGCGTGCTTCATTATCTTCCGCTAACTTTTTATTATACCCTAATTTTTTCAACCGTGCCTGCAAATCTTCGTCATTGATGTGGAGTAAAGTTGTTCCTTTTCTCACTAAATCTCCCTCTTTGATATTTAATGTTACAATTCTACCCGATATTTCACTTCTAATTTCCACTTCCTCATTCGGTAAAATTGTTCCATTCGAGTTCACCAAGTCATCAAGTCGAGTTGGACTTACTACGGTCACAATCACGGAGGTTTTACCCCCTTTTGCTTTGGTGGCTAATTCCTTGTTCTCTTTTTCGTCTTTGGGTTTAAAAAATGCTTTTAATTTAGGGTAAAATATACCCCCTACAATTAAAAGGATAATCAATACAGTTAAAATATTCTTAGTGATTTTTGACATTGAATTATGGCATTAATGAAAATTTTCACCGAAAATACGCAATAATTTACGCTATTCAATGGCATAAGTAGTTGTTCGTATTTCGATGTTCAATATTTGGGGAATAACTCACTGATAATCAAAAATTTACCCCAAATAATAACCATGTTTAATTTGTGTTAAGCACTTAATTTACTTTTTAAATGCTAATGCTCAATTATGCTTTACACTAAAAATGACGAACCTTTTGGGAGTTCTCAATTCTTACTTCTCATTTTTACAAAATACGATAATCAAATATTGTATTTTTATTTTATTCTTATCAGATGGGAAAATTATTGTAGTATTCTGCAACCATATTTTTTAATTTAGTTTTTAGTTCATCATTAGTATTTTTACCAAATAATTCATCAATTTTTTTTTCAGTTATACTATTATTTAATGTTGTGGATTTAGCATTTTTAATTTTAGGGTGATAGGTGTCAACCATAATTTCATTGTAATTCAACAACTCCTCATGTAATTTTTCTCCTGAACGCAATCCGACATATTGAATTTTTATATTATTTCCTGAAAATGCAATCATTTTATTCGCAATTTCAGTTATTTTTATGGGTTCTCCCATATCAAATACTAAGACTTCTCCGCCTATACCCATCGTTGCTGCTTCCAATGCAAGTTGACTTGCCTCTGGAATTGTTATGAAATATCGAGTGATTTCTGGGTGTGTTATGGTGATAGGACCTCCTGCTTCTATTTGCTTTCTAAATAATGGAATAACTGAACCATTTGATTCCACTACATTGCCAAAACGTGTTATGATAAATTTTGTATCCTTTCTTGATTTGTCATTTTTACTCTGTAAATACATTTCCGCTATTTTTTTTGTAATCCCCATTATGCTACTTGGATTTACGGCTTTATCGGTAGAAATCATTACAAATTTGGCTACCCTATATTTCAATGATAATTTTGCTAATATTCGAGTACCACTAATATTAACTTTTACAGCTTCATAGGGATTATCTTCCATCAATGGAACGTGCTTATAGGCGGCGGCATGAAAAATGATTTCTGGTTGTGACTGTCTAAAAACATCATTCATTCTTATTTCATCGGTAATATTGCCAACAATAATTTTGACAATAGTGGCATTAGAAATCTGATTTTGAATTTCAAATGATAAATCATAAAGCCCAGATTCTGATTGATCAATTAAAATAATTTCACTCGGTTCGTACCTTAATAACTGTTTAACTATTTCACTCCCTATCGAACCTGCGGCACCCGTAATTAATATGATTCTTCCCCTTATTTCATGGCTAATTAATGGATTGTTAATTATTGTAACACTTCTTCCTAATAAGTTTTCAATATTTATGTTCATAATTCTTTGAATGTAGTTATGTGCTTTGTAGAAAGGAATTAAATTTACTAATTTCTAATGCAGTTTTGATTTATTTATATTTGGTATTTTGTTAATTTAAATTTTATGGCTACGTACAAAATAGTCAGTACGGTTATCATTAAGATTCCTGATTTCAATTGAAAAGTAGTACTTTGTGCTAAATTTAATACACAAATAGTACAAATTACAAGTTGAATAATCATGTATGTTATCGATACAAATAAATGATCAACTTTTTGTTTATCGACAATAATTTGAAACAAATGGTAACGATGAGGCTGAAAAATATTCTCTCCTAATATCATTCTTTGAAGTATCGTCAATCCACTATCAATCCCATACACGCTTAAGAAAAGTATGTATATGGGATTGTTATCTTTCAAAATTAATTTAATCAGTAAAAAAGAAATTATAAATCCAATTGATATACTGCCTACATCTCCTGCAAAACAGACCGCTTTATTCCTGAAATTGAAAA
>JBBAKZ010000182.1:0-6569 GCA_040403275.1 Arcicella sp.
CTGTCTTTCGTGGACATCATATCTTAAAACGTGACGAAGAAGGTGCAGAACGTTGTACAGCCTGCGGATTATGTGCCGTAGCGTGTCCAGCAGAAGCGATTTCAATGGTTGCAGACGAACGTAAAAAAGGCGAAGAACATTTATACCGTGAAGAAAAATATGCAAGTGTTTACGAAATAAATATGCTTCGTTGTATTTTCTGTGGCCTTTGCGAAGAAGCCTGCCCAAAACAAGCTATTTACTTGCAACACGACAAAATGGTACCCGTTTTTGAAGACCGTTCTGAAGTGATTTTCGGAAAAAATAAATTGGTTGAGCAAATGGATAATCGTTATTTGAGAGAAGGATGGAAATAGTTATTTAGTGAATAGATTATAGAGAATAATTAATAGTTTTATCCATTCATTAAATTCTCTTTTTAAAAATAAATAGATTAGTCAATTAAAATTGGGAAATTGGAATAAATGATGGTTTGGAGGAAACCTCTAACCCCTAATTCCTAAGCCCCAACCCCTAATACATGAATTTTTGGTATTTTTTAACAGCTTTAACGCTTTTGAGTGCATTGATGGTAGTTTTGTCGAAAAACCCAATCCATAGCGTTTTGTATTTAGTTTTTACATTCTTCTGTATATCAGGGCATTACGTTTTGTTGAACGCCCAATTTTTGATGGTTGTCAACATCGTGGTCTATGCAGGAGCAATTATGGTACTTTTCCTCTTCGTGATTATGATGATGGATTTGAGCAAGAATATGCCCGATTCTAAAACGACGATTACCAAATTGGCAGGTGCTGTTTTGGGTGGTACGTTGTTGATAATTGTAGTAGCAGCGACTCGTAAAATGGATTTGAGAGAAGTGGTTTCTCCCCAAAATTTCAGCTCGCAAACGGGGATGGTTGAAGGTTTAGGAAAAATTCTTTATCGTGATTATGTACTTCCTTTTGAATTAATTTCGGTCCTTTTCTTTGTGGCAATGGTTGGAGCGGTAATGTTGGGGAAACGTGAAGCTGGAGAGAGAAATTTTTAGATTCCATTGATTATTTATAATTTCATAAAAAAGGCTTGTAAAATAATTTTACGAGCCTTTTCTGGTTTTTAAATCGTTATTGAGCTTTCTCAAACAAAATTTATTAATGCAAGCCTTACATACTTTTACCATTAGTTAAACACAAAAAAGCCCTGCAAATCATATTTACAGGGCTTTTTCAATTAGCAAAATTATTCAACTGTTCCTAACTGAACCGTATTCGTCTTGAAATCTCTGTTTGAAGGTACACTCAAAGTAGTTACAAAAATATCCCCTATTGATAATAAGCCTTGGGCTTTTAAGATGTCAGTCATTCCTTTTACGGTTGATTCAACGTCCTTTCCTTCCGATTCGTAATGGAATACATTGGCTCCCCACAACAATCCCATTTCAGTGGCCACGGCTTTATTGGAAGTAAAAATATACAAACCTGCTTTTGGACGGTGAGCGGATAAACGGAAAGCTGTATAACCACTATTGGTGATACATAAAATGGCTTTCGCTTCCGTATCACGAGCCAAACGACAAGCACCTGCAATCATACGGTCGTTCAAAGGATATTTAGATACGCTATTTCCTAAAGAGTGATTTTTGAAATATATCGAGGCCTCATCTCCTTTCACAATTTTAATTTCATTTTGTTGTTCTTCAACCACTTCCTGAATGTGTGCCATTGTTTCAACGGCTTTCAAAGGATAATTACCCGAAGCAGACTCTCCACTCAACATAGTGGCAGACGCTCCTTGTAAAACGGCATTGGCAACGTCTGAAGTTTCTGCACGAGTAGGTACAGGATTCGTAATCATCGATTCTAACATTTGCGTTGCCACAATTACGGGTTTACCCGCCAAAGTACATTTCTCAACCATTAATTTTTGCAAATGTGGTACTCTTGCCCCATCAATTTCAACGCCCAAATCTCCACGAGCCACCATAATTGCATCCGTCGCAGCGATGATTTCGTCCAAATTATCAATGGCAAATGGCGTTTCAATTTTAGCAATTACTTTCGTATTATTTTTGCCGTAAGCCTTAATTCTATCTTTAATATCGTGAATATCAGCGGCACTACGAACAAAGGAAAGCGCTATCCAATCAACTCCATTATCTAAACCAAAATATAAATCTCTGAGGTCTTTTTCAGTTAAACAAGGTAATGAAACCTTTGTACCAGGAAGATTAATCCCTTTCTTAGACTTCAAAACTCCACCGTAGATAACCTCTGTAATTACTTCTTTCTTTACTTTATCAATCTCCAAAACTTTTACTTCCAAATTACCATCATCCATCAAAATTCTTTCACCTACATTGACATCTAAATACATGGAAGTATACGTTGTTCCCACTCGTTCAGCGTTTCCTAAAAGTGTTTCGTCCATTACAAAAGTTAATTTGTTACCCGCTATAATCGTAACGCCATTATTTTCAACGAGTTGTGTACGAATTTTAGGCCCTTGTAAATCTTGGAGAACAGACAAATTAATGCCCAATTCTTCAGAAATTTCTCTAATTGTTTTTAATCTTTGTAGGTGGTCTTCGTGTGTACCGTGCGAGAAATTTAATCGGAAAACATTAACGCCCGCTTTGGCGAAATTGATTAGCATTTCTTTCGTTTCGGAAGCAGGTCCGACGGTGGCTACAATTTTGGTTTTTCTTTGAAAAGACATATTTTGGTTACAGTTTTATCATGTTTTTAGATAATGATGTAAAAATACAAATTCAGACCTATACTTTAAGAGGAAAAGGTAGGTTTTCTTACAAAAGTTCAATTTTCTATAATTTTATGTAATTATAGAAAGAAAAAACAAGAATCAAATTAGCTTCTCACCAATCCATTCTCCCGCAAATAATTATTCGTCAAAACTTCTTTTTCAGGATTCAAGGTAACTTGTTTCAAAACTTCACAGACAAATACTTCATGGTCGCCCGAATCAATACTTCCAACACAACGGCATTGCACATATCCAATGGATTCCGTAAGATAAGGGCAGCCTCTTTCATCCATTTCAAAAGGTAAATTGACGAATTTATTAGAAGTCAAACCGCTTTTTCTTCCTAATTTTGGAATCAATTTTTTGGCTTGGTCTTGTGCCAAAAGATTAACGTTCAATATCATGCTTTCACGAACCAATTGAATCGTATAATCTGTTTTATCTAAAGCGACCGTCAGAAATTTGCCTTGCATGGCACTTTGCATTACCCAAGTAGCAATATTTGCGTTAACTTTGCCTAACAAAGAGGTAGTTGTAATGGAATGAACATCGTAATTTTTGTATTTTAGGATGGATTTTCTGAACATATTTTTTTCTAGTTAAACCTATGATTTAATTAAAACTGCAATTAAGTTGGTGACTATTAGTATAAATTGATGATTACCTTTTTGGTCAGATTTTTATGAAAAATGTGAGATAAAAATGTTTTTTCACCTTATTTTAAAACTGTTAATCAAAAAAGTTGTTTAAAGAAATGAAGGTAATTACTAATTCTTCTGATATTAAACGGTTTCGGGTTCAATCGCCATTAGCGGAGGAAACTCGAAGAAAAATGAAGAAAATGAAGGCATTTCACATACCTGACCTATATAAAAGTAGTATCATCGGAGGTATTAAGGAATCCCGCCGAATTCAGGATAAGCTCAAAAAGGACTTTACGCCCACTGTTCTGGATTACGGAACGGTGAAATTCCTTATTTCTAGGCATTTTGGCTTTTGCTATGGCGTTGAAAATGCAGTTGAAATTGCGTACAAAACCATTGAAGAAAATAAAGATAAAAGAATTTTCTTGCTCTCGGAAATGATTCATAATCCGGATGTGAATGATGATTTATTGAGCCGTGGGGTGCAATTTATCATGGATACTGCTGGTAATCAGATGATTGCATGGGAAACGCTAACGCCAGAAGATGTCGTTATCGTTCCTGCTTTTGGAACAACCGTAGAAATTCAAAATCGGCTTTCTGAAATTGGCATTAATGCTTACCAATACGATACAACTTGTCCATTTGTGGAAAAAGTTTGGAATAGAGCCACGGCAATTGGACAAAAAAATTATACGATTGTGGTGCATGGCAAACCAACACACGAAGAAACTAGAGCAACATTTTCACATTCGAAAGAAAATGCACCTACGATTGTCGTTAAAAATATGGCTCAAACCATTGAGTTAGCTAAATATATTACGGAAGAAAAATCTTTGGAACAGTTTTATGAAGAATTTGAAGGACAATTTTCCGAAGGATTTGATGTAGCTAAAGACTTGCAAAGAATTGGCGTGGTAAATCAAACGACCATGTTAGCCTCTGATACTCAAGGGATTGCCGATTATTTAAAACAAGTAATGATTCAGAAATATGGTATTGAAGGTTCAGATGTTACGGCTTATTTTGCTGATACTCGTGATACGCTTTGTTACGCAACTAACGATAATCAAGCAGCAACGTATGGTTTATTGAAAGAAGAAGCTGATTTGGCGATTGTGGCGGGTGGTTATAATTCCTCAAATACTTCTCATTTAGTTGAACTATGCGAGCATAAATTGCCTACGTATTTTATTTCTTCAGCCGATAAAATTTTGACTGGTAACCTTATTAGTCATTTCGATTTGCATAATAAAATTGAGAAAATTACCAAAAATTTCATTCCAGATAAAGAACAAATAACCATCATGCTGACTTGCGGTGCTTCTTGCCCCGATGCGGTGGTAGAGTCCATTTTGCTCCGATTGCATTCGTTTTTTCCTGAGGCATTGCCAATAAAAATGTAGAAATATAAATCAAAAATCCCTCATAGATGATTCCATGAGGGATTTTTGATTTTAAACTGATTAAACTTCTCCGTCAAGTACAGGTGAAAGATTCTGCAATTCTTCCTCCGTATAAACATTAGAGCGAATGATAAACCGCAAACCTAAAGGTATTTCCAACGAAAAACTTGCTCCTCTACCTGGCACAACGTCCAATGTTAATTGGGTGTATTGCCAATATTCAAACTGAAAAGCACTCATGAAGAATTCGCAACCGTGGATACTTCCCAACAATACATCATTTACCCCCGTTTTGAATTCGCCCACGGGAAAACACATCGGGGCCGAACCATCGCAACAACCTCCACTTTGATGAAACATCAACGGGCCGTGCTCACCTCGCAAACGGTCAATAAGATTTTCGGCTTCCTTTGTTAATAAAACTCTCGGTGTTTTGTCCATTTTTTTGCTTTTAGCCATAACTTTTAGCCATTGACCAGTTAAAGCCAATAGCTAAAAGTCAATAGCTATTTTAAAAGAATCCTAAGGCATTTTTATCGTAAGAAATCAACATATTTTTGCAAGAACGATAATGATCAAGCATCATTTTGTGATTTTCACGTCCAAATCCTGATTTTTTATAACCACCAAATGGCGCATGAGCTGGATAAGCATGGTAGCAATTCACCCAAACACGACCTGCTTGAATGGCTCTTGGCACTTGATACAATTCGTGTGCATCACGAGTCCAAACGCCCGCACCCAGTCCGTAAAGTGTATCGTTGGCAATTTCAATGGCCTCTTCCACCGTTTTGAAAGTTGTTAAAGATGCGACAGGTCCAAAAATTTCTTCTTGGAAAACACGCATTTTATTATTTCCTTTCAAGATAGTTGGTTGGATATAATAACCATTTGCTGCATCTCCTTCTTGAATATGAGCCGCTCCACCGCATAGAACTTCTGCGCCTTCTTCTTCACCAATTTTCAAGTAAGATAAGATTTTTTCGTATTGATCGTTCGATGCTTGTGCTCCAATCATGGTTGTCATATCCATCGGATGCCCCTTTTTGATAGCATTTACACGCTTTATTAAGCGCTCAATGAACGCATCTGCAATTGATTCATGCACTAAGATACGAGAAGGACAAGTACAAATTTCTCCTTGATTCAAAGCGAACATGGCTGCTCCTTCCAAACATTTATCGAAGAATTCATCATCGGCGTCCATGACACTTGGGAAGAAAATATTGGGTGATTTTCCGCCTAATTCCATTGTAACGGGAATAATGTTTTCAGATGCATACTGCATGATTAAACGTCCAGTGGTGGTTTCTCCCGTAAAGGCAACTTTGGCAACTCTTGTTGAACTTGCCAAAGGTTTTCCAGCTTCTAGACCAAAACCGTTTACGATATTAATAATACCCACTGGTAAAACATCCTGCAATAATTCCATTAAGCACAAAATACCTACGGGCGTTTGCTCAGCTGGTTTCATCACAATCGTACAACCCGCTGCCAAAGCCGGAGCCATCTTCCAAGTGGCCATCAACAATGGAAAATTCCAAGGAATAATTTGAGCGACCACTCCAAGCGGTTCATGAATAATCAATGAAAGTGTATTCGGGTCGTGTTCAGATGCCGAGCCTTCATCCGTTCTGATACAAGCAGCGAAATAACGGAAATGGTCAACTACCAAAGGTAAATCAGCCAAAATGGTTTCTCTGATTGGTTTTCCATTATCAGTGGTTTCAACGGCTGCCAAATAATTTAAGTTTTGCTCAATAATATCCGCAATTTT
>JBBAKZ010000183.1:0-6559 GCA_040403275.1 Arcicella sp.
TACAAAAGTCCATATAGATTCCTCTTAAACAGAGGTATAGATATGAAAAAACTAACAAACTGAAAAATCTGTCCTAAAATTAGGGGGTTAAGCCAGAAATTAATAGTACTCCACGTTCACCCATTAAATTTGAATATAAGCACTACGGGAATAAACAAAGAAATGTCACGCATTTAGAGTTTAGTATTAGTACAATTTTTGACACAATAACTACGGATAAAGCTGATTTTATGCAAGCTGTAAAAGTGAATCCAAAATTAGTATTTGAAAACGTTCACGAGATTTTACTTAAAAACTATAACTTCAAAGAAAAGCATAGAACTGAAATTTTAACTAAAAAAGAGTTGGTGGATAAATTTGTAACATTGCATATTGAATTTGAAAATGGGATGTACCCAAAAGTTAAAAATAAAACTGCTTATATTTTAACGTGTCTAGGCTTGGTCATTAAAAAATCTACTCCATAATTTAAGTCAAAAGACTAGATTAACAGCTATTGGAGTTGGTCGGTTTTTATTAAATGTATCGCTTTTCAATCAACAATCTCTACAAATTCAAGTAAATCATGATGTCAAGGCTCATCTAATGATATTTTCATCGGAAGTAATAGTAGATAAATCAGTAGATTCACATTTAGTTTTTACTTTATTAGTGAGTGAAGTATAAGTTTTAAATCTCAAATATTATTTTTCAAGCACAGGAACTAACTTCTAAAATTCCGATGCACCATCAAATTGAGTAAATCACTAAACGAAGCGAAAGCAATGTCATCAACATGGCTTTAATTTTAAATTAAATAAAGATAAAATGAGTATTTTAGATAGTTTTAATTTGCAAGGGAAAGTAGCGCTTGTAACGGGTTGTAAAAGAGGAATTGGTAAAGCAATGGCCTTGGCACTTGCAGAAGCGGGTGCAGACATTATCGGCGTTTCGGCTACTTTAGAATTAGAAAATAGTACGATTGAAAATGAGGTAAAAGCATTAGGGCGACAATTTTATGCTTATCAATGCGATTTCAAAAACCGTTCAGATTTGTATAATTTTATCTCGGAAGTTAAAATAGCGCCTCCATTCGTGGATATTTTAATAAACAATGCTGGAAATATTTTGCGTCAACCTGCCGCAGAACATTCAGACGAATATTGGGACGAAATCATAGAAATCAACTTGAATTCACAGTTTATTTTAGCTCGTGAATTTGGTAAAGAAATGGTGCAACGTGGTAAGGGAAAAATTATTTTTACGGCTTCGCTACTTACCTTTCAAGGTGGAATCAATGTGCCAGGCTACGCCTCAAGCAAAGGTGCCATTGGTAGTTTAGTCAAAGCACTTGCGAACGAATGGGCAAGTAAAGGCGTAAATGTCAACGCCATAGCTCCGGGATATATCAGTACAGATAATACAGAAGCGCTGAGAAACGACCCAGACCGAAGCACCTCGATTCTCTCAAGAATTCCAGCGGGAAGATGGGGAACGCCCGAAGATTTTAAAGGAATTACTTTATTTTTAGCTTCTGATGCAGCCAATTACGTGAATGGAACAATCGTTACCGTTGATGGCGGCTGGATGGGAAGATAACCTAAAAACGATATTTTATCCAAGTAAAAAAAATATTTTTGCAGTCAAAATTAAGGTTTCAAGTCTTGGTTTGACTCCACTTTATTTATTATTTCAATTCTAAGAAAGTTGGTAGAAAAAGTAAAGAAACTATTAATAATAATTATAAACTAGGACTAATAAATCCAGTTTTTATCATGCCTACTTTTACATCAAGGCAACCCATAAATAATTTCCACAATAATTGGCCCTCGGTCGATTGCCAAAAAATGAATCAGTCAACCATACATCGGTCAAATTGAAAGCATCGACAAAGCTGTAATTTTTCCAAATTTTATCTCCCAATTTATAGTAAAAAATCAAAGCCCAAAGACACCGTTTCGTGGTATATCTTCTGACATCCCAATTTTGTCAATTCATCGGTTTGTAAATCTAAATTTTGGTCTTGGGCGGCTCTTGTCTCAATCTCATAGAATACTCGTATTATGGGACCCATTTTTCAAAACCATTTTAACTTCATGAGTCGCATTAAACTTTTGCAGCCACAAGAAATTATTTTATTCAACCAAGCCCTCTATTGATTTAGAAGCAAATTCTCATTTCTTTTCTTTGACGAAGAGTTCAAAGAATTGAGAGATGGATTGGCAAAAATTGGATTTATTCTCCCTCCAACAGTTAACAAATATTTTGGGTACTATTTTGACAATGGGAAACCCGTTGGTGATGTAATTGAAAGCATGATGAAAAAGTGTTTTTTTGAGAGTTTAATGATTGAATTATTTTATTTTCAAAGCTGGCAGAAACTAAATTTTAATCTTTCTGTGGTAAGTTTGTTCAACAAATAGAGAATGACATAACTTATTGGAATTGAAACTTCCCGAAAGTTTAAAACTTTCGGGAAGTTGAACCAAATTATCGAACTTTAATTCTGAAAAGTTATGTCTCAGTCTATACATTGAACTTCTTATATGAAAAAGATACTAATTATAGACGACGAAGAAAAAATCAGAACCCTCCTATCAAGGATTATTGGCTTGGAGGGTTTTGAGATACAGCAAGCGGGAGATTGCAAAACGGGCTTCAATAAACTAGAACGGGAAGAATTTGACGTAGTACTTTGCGATGTAAAACTCCCCGATGGCAATGGCGTTGACTTTTCTAAAAAGATAAAGGATAAATTTCCACTCATTGAAATTATCCTTTTAACTGCTTATGGAAACATCTCAGATGGCGTGCAAGCCATAAAAAATGGTGCTTTTGATTATATTACCAAAGGCGATGATAACAATAAAATTATACCGCTTTTGCACCGTGCCTTCGAAAAAGTTGAGTTAGCAAAACGAGTTCAAAAACTGGAAAAACGGTTAAATGAACGACATTCTTTTGATAAAATAATTGGAAAATCGAAGGTGATTTTGCAAACCATTGATTTAGCCAGAAAAGTTGCTAAAACCGACACAACCGTATTATTAACGGGTGAAACGGGTACGGGAAAAGAAGTTTTTGCTCAAGCGATTCACCAAGAAAGTAATCGGACTCTTCAGAATTTTGTAGCGATAAATTGTTCCGCTTTTGGGAAAGATTTATTGGAAAGTGAAATGTTTGGGCATAAGGCAGGCTCATTTACGGGAGCAACCAAAGACCAAAAAGGATTGTTCGAAGAAGCTAATAACGGTACAATTTTCTTGGATGAAATTGGCGAAATGGCGATTGAATTACAGGCCAAATTATTGCGAGTATTGGAAACGGGTGAGTTTATCAAAGTAGGCGAAAATAAGCCAACCAAAGTAAATGTTCGGATTATTGCTGCTACAAATCGAGATTTGGAAAAGGAAATTTTAAACGGAAATTTTCGGGAAGATTTGTTTTATAGAATTGCCATTTTTCAGATAAAATTACCCGCTTTGCGAGAACGAGTGGTTGATATTGAGGCTTTGGCAAATAGTTTTATGAATCAATTTTCGGATAAAACAAATAAAAAAATCAAGTCAATTTCTGATGATTTTTTGGAAGCACTCAAAAAACATCCATGGAAAGGTAATATTCGAGAATTGAAAAATGTGATTGAAAGAAGTGTTATTTTGACGGATAGTAACGTCTTGGATTTGGATAGTTTACCGCTTGATTTACAAAATTTTACCAATGGAAATCCTGATAAACCTCGCTCAACTTTTGATTTGGCAACTGCCGAAAAAGTCCACATTCAGAAGGTTATGAATTATACGAATGGCAATAAAACGGAGTCTGCTAAATTGTTGAATATTGCTTTAACAACCCTTTATCGAAAATTAGAGGAATACAAAATATAATCCTTAGCCCATTACCCTGTCAAAACAATAGTCCCAACCCTATCAAAACGATAGGGTTTTTTTTGCTCAAACTTTCCCACTTTTTACAAAATACTAAGCATCAGCTATTTACTTTTATTTTTTTACTATGGAACGAAAATGGCAAGTGTATTGGCATAACATAAATAAGTAAATTTTAAAATCATGATGACACTCATTTTAACAGTCGCAGGAATTCTGTGCTTCGCTTTATTTTATCAAACAATTAATTGGCTCCAAAAAATATAATTATGACCATCATCTTCATTATCGCTCTCGCAGTTTTTGGCTATATGTGCTACGTACTGATCAAACCCGAAAAGTTTTAATTCGGTTAATTTTTAACTAAATATTTCAAGAAAATGAATCCAGAAATACTCGGCATTGTTGCCATGTTCGTGATTACGATATTATTAGCCTTGCCTTTAGGGAGATACATGGCGAAAGTTTTCAGCAACGAACCTACATTTTTAGACCCTCTTTTTAACTCAATTGAACGATTATTCTTTAAAATTAGTGGTATAGATGCTACTCAGGAACAAACTTGGAAACAACAAATGGCATCCATGTTGACGATAAACCTTATTTGGTTTTTGTTAGGGATGGTTATTTTAATGAATCAAGGTTGGCTTCCTTTAAACCCCGATAATAATCCAAGTCAATCAGCACATTTAGCTTTTAATACTACCATTTCTTTTTTAGTAAACTGCAATTTGCAACATTATTCAGGAGAAAGTGGATTGAGTTATTTGGGTCAATTATTTCTGATGTTTTTACAATTTGTGAGTGCCGCCACAGGAATAGCTGCTGCCGTAACGCTCTTTTACGCCCTCAGAAAAGGCTCATACGAGACTTTAGGTAATTTTTACAACTTTTTCCTAAAATCTTCTACCAGAATTTTATTGCCTATTTGTATCATTGTCGCAACCATTCTATTATTCAACGGTACGCCAATGACAATGGAAGGAAAAGGACAAATGATTACGATGCAGGGAGATACTATCCAAGTGTCAACGGGACCCGTAGCGGCTTTTGTTGCTATCAAACACTTAGGCACCAACGGCGGCGGATTTTACGGAGCAAATTCTGCCCATCCCTTAGAAAATCCTAATTATTTGACCAATATGGTTGAAATGGTTTCTCAAATGCTTATTCCATTCGCCATGATTTTTGCTTTAGGTTATTTCCTAAATCGAAAAAAATTAGCTTGGTCAATCTTTGCTGTAATGACAATTGGGTTTCTTTTATTGGCCATTCCAACGATTTACAATGAAATGAATGGCAATCCTAGTATTACAAAAATGGGGATTGACAACAGTATGGGGGCAATGGAAGGAAAAGAAGTTAGATTCGGGGTACCTGCTTCTGCCTATTGGAGTATAGCGACGACCGTAATATCTACGGGTTCTGTAAACTCGATGCACGACAGTTTTATGCCACTTTCAGGGATGAACCAAATGTTGGCCATGATGACAAACTGTTTCTATGGGGGTTGTGGGGTTGGACTTCTGAATTACTTCATTTTCATCATTCTGACGGTTTTTATCAGTGGATTAATGGTGGGAAGAACGCCTGAATTTTTGGGCAAAAAAATTGAAGCACGAGAAATGAAAATCGCCATGATTATTGCTTTATTGCATCCTTTCTTAATTCTGCTTGGAACAACGCTTTCCACGGCTTTCCCAGATTTTACGGCAAGTACGTTGAACAATCCACGTTTTCATGGTTTTAGCGAAATGCTTTATGAATTTACTTCAAGCGCCGCTAATAATGGAAGCGGATTTGAAGGGCTTGGAGACAATACTCCGTGGTGGAATATCAGTACTGGATTCGTATTAATTCTTTCAAGATTCCTCCCAATTATTGGCCCAGTGGCAATTGCGGGCATTTTAGCACAAAAGAAATACATCCCAGAAAGTGCAGGAACGTTACAAACGGATACTTCAACTTTTGCATTAATGACTTTCGCTATTATCGTATTAATCGCTGCATTGTCGTTTTTCCCAGCCTTGACCTTAGGTCCAATTGCAGAATATTTTTCGATGAAATAGTTAGAGGCTTTTGGCTGTTAGCTGTTAGATAAAAAGTTAAGAAGTCTCTGCCAAATGCTAACAGCCAAAGGCCAACAAAAAAAACAAAAAAATGAAAGCTAATAATACATCATTATTCCAAAAAGAGCTGATTCAAGAAGCCTTGAAACAATCTTTTATTAAACTAAATCCAAACGTAATGTTTCGTAATCCCGTCATGTTTACGGTTGAAATCGGTACTGCCATTATGTTTGGTGTATGCCTTTGGATATTATCGGGCGAAACCACTCAGGGCAGTTTTGCTTACAATTTCACTGTTTTTTTTGTATTATTTTTGACTTTACTTTTTGCCAATTTTGCCGAAGCCATTGCTGAAGCACGGGGCAAAGCACAAGCCGAAAGTTTGCGTAAAACTCGTGAAGAAACACCCGCAAAATGGATTGAACCAATGGGCGATATGTACGTAAATCACATCAAAATCATCCCTTCTTCACAACTCAAAAAAGGCGATGTTTTTGTTTGCGAAACGGGTGATACGATTCCAACGGATGGTGAAATTATTGAAGGTTTAGCGACCATTGATGAAAGTGCTATTACGGGTGAATCTGCCCCTGTAATTAGGGAATCGGGTGGAGATAAGAGTTC
>JBBAKZ010000184.1:0-2847 GCA_040403275.1 Arcicella sp.
CAATAATGTCATCAATTGGGCCTGGATCGTATCCTTTTGCTTTTAATGCCTTCTGGATTTGGATAATCATCGCCGTAGTCAAATTTTGGTCACATAGCACTTCCGTCCACTCAGCATAAGAATTACCTGATTTTTGATCAGTAATCGTATAAGAACCATATTCAGCAGGAATAGTCGTTTCAGTAGTTTTTGCCTCCGCTTTCACTACAGTTTTAGTGATTGTTTTGTATTCTGCCGGAATTACGACTTCACGAGTTTGTGCAAGACTACCCACAACCTGACGAGTACGTGTTCCGTATTGTGCTGGCGTTTCAATTACTTTAGTCGTTGCCGGAGAAACTAATACTTGTTTAGAACGAGTTGCATACTGCGCAGGTACTACAATTTCACGAGTAGTTGCAGGAGTAGCTACCACTTGCTTAGTAATTGTTTGGTAGCAACTTCCGCCACCTGCTAATTTAACAGTACCAGTTGCGAAAGCATCACTATCACCAGAAGTTGCACATGGCGTAGGAACATCTATTAAACGAACTGTGGCAGGAGAAACAACTACTTGCTTAGTACGAGTTGCGTATTGGGCAGCAACTGGTTGCTCTTTTACTTCAGCATCTTTCACTAACACTTGTTTAGTAATCGTAGCATATTCAGCAGGAATAGCAGTTTCACGAGAAGAAGCAGCTTTTGCTAATACAGTTTTCGTGATTGTTTTGTATTCAGCAGGAATTTCTTTTTCGGTTACACGAGCAGGTTGGTCAACAACTTCACGAGTGATGGTCTCATATTGAGCAGGAATCGCAGTAGAAGTAGCAAACATAGCGTTTGGATTGGTTTCAGCAGTAGGTGATACAATCACTTGTTTAGTAAATGTGGTATATTCAGCCGGAATTACAACTTCACGAGTTGATGCTGGAGTCGCTACTACTTGTTTAGTAATGGTTTGATACTGAGCAGGAGTGGTTACTTCTCTGGTTCCAGCAGGAACTTTCAATACTTGTTTTGTGATTGTTTTATATTCAGCAGGAACGGTTACTAAACAAAGGATACGACAATCTTCTGGATTAGCAGACAAACAACCTGGGTCAGCTTTCCCTCTTTCGTATTTAGTATATTCGTCACGGATTTTGATTCTTTCTGTTACCGTTTCATATACTGAAGGCGTTGTGACTAAAGCGGTTGATGCTTCTTTTAACAAGATTTGTTCCGTTACAGTCTTGTAAGTGGCAGGTATAACTTCCAAACGCTTAGAAGCCTCTTTTACCAAAACTTGCTCTGACACTGATTTATAACCAAATTGTTGAGCCGCTAAAACAGTTGAAGCATCTTTTACCAAACGTTGTTCAGTTACTCTTTTGAAAGTACCTGGAATAACTGTCAATATTTTCGTGGCCTCTTTTACCAACACTTGCTCATAAGCCGTTTTATATTCAGCCGGGATGGTTTCCACACGTGAATACGCAGGTTTCACCATATATTGCTCAATTTCAGTTTTGTAAACCGCAGGAATAACTGTATAAGTTTTTGATGCTGGTTTAGAAACATATTGCTCCGTCTCTGATTTCAAGACTGCTGGTACAACTTCTTGTTTTTTACAAGGACTTCCCGATACCGCTGCTCCATCCATTCCGATGAATGCTTTACGAGCGTTATCCCATGAACCTGCTAAGAAAGAACCTGTTGGACAACCACCCAAGAAGATATTCTCAGTGATAGTTTTGTAAGTTGCAGGAATTACTTCCAAACGCTTAGAAGCCTCTTTCACCAAATAACTTTCTATTTCTGTTTTGTAAACTGCAGGAACAACCGTTACTGTTTTACCGGCTTCTTTTACCAACACTTGCTCCGAAACCGACTTATAAGTCGCAGGAATTACTTCCAAACGCTTAGAAGCCTCTTTCACAAGGATTGATTGGGTTTCCGTGCCCATCGCCGCAGGTACAACCACGAGTGTCTTTCCGGCTTCTTTGGCTACGTACTGCTCAGTTCTAGTAGTAAACTGTGCAGGTTTCAAACATTTAGCATAACACTTACCGTTAACGGCGTTAGGCGGCAGGTCATTTTGGGCAATTGCCACCGTACTGACCAAACTGAGGGTTACTGCTGTATAAAGCAGTGAAAAATTGAGTTTCTTCATGTTGTTGTTAGAAAAAGTATCAGGTATTTATGGAGTTTAATTTAATGTAGAAATAGATAAAGGGGTTTGGGTTTGGTAAAATGCAACGCAATCAATATCTATCTATAGATCGAATACATTAATTTTGTTTTGTAACGAACAAAACAAGATAAAGTAACCAACATCAACTGTTATTCTTTAATCTTTGACTCCATTATACGGCGGGAAGGTATATAAGGAATACGCTATTACAGCGTATAGAGAGCGGAAGTGATAATTCTTGCCTAAATTTGCGGATGTTTTACAAACACGGCACATTTTTAATTAAAATGAACTGCTTTTCTATATATTTTTCGCAAATTATTTTTAATAATTATCATTTGTTAATAGTTTAGTAAGTTCATACTTATTTTTTGTTAATATTTATCAACATTCCCATGATGATATTACGATTTTTATTCATTTTTCCTTGTCAAATTATACATATTTACAGATGAAAATATCAGACGCAATTTTTATACAGAGTAATACGGATTATCTGAAATGTCCAAAGCCTGATAAACCAGAATATGCCTTCATTGGGAGGTCTAACGTAGGAAAATCTTCGTTGATAAATTCTATTGTTCAAAAAAAGAATTTAGCTAAAACCTCCCAAACACCCGGAAAAACCCAATTAATCAACCATTTTGAAATTGATAAAAAATGGTATTTGGTCGATTTACCCGGTTATGGTTATG
>JBBAKZ010000184.1:2857-6548 GCA_040403275.1 Arcicella sp.
AAAGGTTAGTAAAACCGACCGTGAAAAATTTGAAACGATGATTCATGAATATCTCGAAAATCGAGAAAATTTATTATACACTTTTGTATTGGTTGACGTCAGACACGAACCCCAAAAACTGGATATTGAGTTCATTAATACTTTGGGTGAAAGAGGAATTCCATTTTGTATTGTTTTCACAAAAGCCGACAAATTATCGAAAACGGCAGTGGATAGAAACGTAGAATTATACCAACAGAAAATATTAGAAACGTGGGAAGCAATGCCACAATTTTTTGTAACCTCTTCCGTTAACGGAAGCGGTCGTGAAGAGATTCTACACACGATTTCGGATTTGAACAAAGAGTTTTAGGAGAGTCATGGATTTAGAGAGGTAGAAATTTATTAATAATCTCTCATTTTCTTTGTAAATATTTAACCAGTATTTTTGTAAAAATAATCATCAAATAAAAATAGAATGTGGTCTTGATTAGGTAAGGAAGAAAGAAAAAGAATTTTGGTAAAACACTTATTACTTCCCAAGTTACGCACCCCGTTCAATTTATCACTTAATTAAAAAAATGGAATTATTAAAAGAAGTTGCGAATATCTCAGGACAAAGTGGTTTGTACAGAATTTTGAAACCTACTCGCACGGGTGTAATTGTGGAAAGTTTAGACGGCAAGAAAGCTCGCTCAGTTGTTGGTGCAAATGCTCGTGTATCAGTTCTGAAGGATATTTCGGTGTATATGGCGAATCACCAAGATAATGCCATTCCCTTAGGAGATATTTTCATGGCAATTAAAGAAAAACACGGTGATAAAGTAGAAATGGATGTAAAAAATTCAAGCGATGCCGACCTTTTTGATTTCTTGGATTCGGTTGCCCCAGATTTTGACCGTGAGAAAGTGCATGCTTCTGACGTGAAAAAGATGATTAATTGGTTTA
This sequence comes from Arcicella sp., assembly GCA_040403275.1. Taxonomy (GTDB): domain Bacteria; phylum Bacteroidota; class Bacteroidia; order Cytophagales; family Spirosomataceae; genus Arcicella. The sequence continues at coordinate 3,785 of JBBAKZ010000184.1, forward strand.
ATATTCTTTCGGCAAATATGCCAGAAGCTTTCGTGAAAACTGCTGAGCCTGAAGCTGAAAAAACCGAAGAAGCGTAATAAGTTAATAATTAACAGAGTTAAAATCTTGTTGATTCATAAAAAGGTTCTGTGGAATTAATATTTCACAGAACCTTTTTAATTAATAGGTAAAGTTGTAATTTTCAACTATTTATTATAAACTATTCATTATTAATTATATGAAAGCTGTACTTTGCAAAACCTATGGACCTCCAGAAACACTGGTCGTTGAGGACGTTAATGCTCCAACCGCCTCCCGTGGTAAGGTTGTGATTAGCGTAAAAGCTTGTGGTGTAAATTTCCCTGATACGTTAATTATTCAAGGAAAATACCAAATAAAACCACCGATGCCTTTCTCGCCAGGAGGCGAAGTTGCCGGAATTGTCAAGGAAGTAGGGGAAGGCGTAACGCACCTAAAAGTTGGTGATAAAGTGTTTTCATTAACAGGTTTTGGCGGTTTTGCCGAAGAAGTGGAAGCCGATGCTAAAACAACTTTATTAATGCCCGAAGGACTGGATTTTGTCACGGCTTCGTCGGTGATGTACACCTACGGTACGTCCTATCACGCTTTAAAAAATCGTGCAGAACTAAAAGCGGGTGAAACACTTTTAGTATTGGGTGCTGCAGGTGGCGTTGGACTAGCAGCGGTTGAATTAGGAAAAATTATGGGGGCAAAAGTAATTGCGGCAGCTTCAACGGATGAGAAATTAGCCTTATGTAAAAAATTTGGAGCCGATGAAATCATCAATTATTCAACGGAAAATTTAAAAGACCGCCTCAATGAAATTACCGGCGGGAAGGGCGTGAATGTAATTTACGACCCCGTGGGAGGTCAGTATTCTGAACCCGCTTTTCGTTCCACTGCTTGGAAAGGTCGCTATTTAGTAGTTGGTTTTGCGGCGGGAGATATTCCAAGCCTACCTTTGAATTTACCCCTTTTAAAAGGTGCATCAATCGTTGGCGTGTTCTGGGGCGCTTTTGCCGCAAACGAACCGAAAGAGAGTTTTCAAAATTTCAAGGAATTATTAGGCTTCATTGCCCAAGGAAATTTAAAACCGCACGTACACGCCCAATATACACTCGAACAAGTATCGGATGCGCTTTACGAAATGCTGAATCGAAAGGTGATGGGGAAAGTGGTGATTGTTAATTAATAGTGAATAGTTATCAATTAATAGTAATCAGAAAATACAAAAATACAGATTATGAATAATTTCATTCGCTTCTAATCGGTATTTTTAAAACTGTTAATTATTAATTGATAATTGTTAATTCAATTACCTCAATTCCCTCTTTTCATCTTTCAAAGCATACAAAAACACGACTTTTTTCTTGGATACATTTTCTATGAATGGTTTTAGGATTTGTTCAGCCGATTTTTTGGTTTGTTCTAAAATGCCCATGTCCTTGGCATTTTGTTCAATTTGACTTTCTGCTTTTTGAAAGGCATTATCAACTAGCTTTGCTTCATCCAAAAAAGCATATTCTGTACTGTAAACCTTTGATTTTGAATGGTCTATTTTATAACTGCAAATTTCTGGTTCGGGTAAATGAACAACCAAAACAGTATCTTTTTCACTAATATCACCCAATCTAATTTTGGTTAAATCCAAACATCCCGTGGCTTCTCCCGAAACGATTAAAAGCACTTTTGCATCGGGTAACAAATCCTTTTTAATCTTGCTTTCAACCACATCTCTAAAATTATATTTTACCAATTCCAACTTACCCATGGACGAAATTTGTTGTAGCAAAACATTGTGTGAAACCTCCACTTCTCGGCTACTAAAAGGGTTTTTAAAATCTTTCATTTTTTCCCAAGCATAAATAGCAAGGGCAATCACTAAAAAAAGAGGAATTAAACGAACGAGTTTTCTAAGCATTGATTTATATTTTTGTTTAAGCTCATGAGGACGTGGACATAAGTTTACGAAATAATAGCATACAATTGAGACCTGCGACCCTAATAATTCTTATAAATACTTAAAATCTAAAGGATTAGTATACAAAAATTCATAACCAGTCTGGGAAATCAATTTTTGTGGACTGATTATTTTAAACGATATTTCTTCGGTAGGTTCTTCAAAAATAGGCTTTTCATAGCCAAATTCCTCGCAATTTTTAAGGTAAATTTCCTTTCGAATCGGATGAGTGGGTGAAACTACATTGAATGTTTCATGCCAAAATTCTTTCAGTAAAATCATGGAAATTATTTGAATAACATCCTGCTGATGCACATAGTTTACTGGTATTTTTCCGGTATTAATCGTCTTTCCGGTAAAGTGTTTTGCGGGTATTCGGTCACCGCCCATTAATCCACCACAGCGAAGAATCGTAACGTTTTTTGAAGTACTTTTTAATAAATTTTCAACTTTCATTAATGCATGATTTTCCAAAACTTCATCCCGTTCAGTTACTTCACGATTGAGGTCCGGATAAACGGAAGTGGAGGACGTATAAATAATGGATTTGATGCTGGATGAAGGCAAATATTCCATCAAAGATTTGATTTGTTGGGCGTGAAAATCTTCCCCATATTTGCCTGCTCGTGGAGGAATGCATATGATTAAAATTTCAGAATTTAGGAAATCAATAATGTCTTCACTTTCAATTTGAGGAGAAAATTTCAACAAAAAAGGCTTAATTCCTACCGCCGAAAGGTAGGTCATTTTGTACTCAGAAGTGGTTGAACCTTTCACTGAGTGACCATTTTCAACTAAATATTT
>JBBAKZ010000185.1:0-1537 GCA_040403275.1 Arcicella sp.
AGGTTGTTCTTCTTGTTTGAGAGCCCAAATATCAAAGTCATTTTTTGAATCACCGTAAGGATTTAAGGGCTTCAATTGCGGAATCAAAGATTCATTATCATCATAACCCAATTCACCCAAACCATAAGTGGCTGCCGAAGAGGCATAAACCAATGGAATTTGGTAATCGTGGCATTTTTTCCAGATTTTTTTCGAGTAATTTAGATTTAGTTTGTTAAAAATTTCAATATCAAACTCCGTCGTATCCGTTCTTGCCCCGATATGAAAGCAAAATTCAACTTCTTGATAATTGGCATCTAACCAGTCAAAAAAGTTTTCTCTTTCAACGCTTTCTTGAATTTTCTTGCCGACAAGATTTTTGTTTTTCTGTTCGTCAGAAAAATCGTCAACGGCAATAATATAGTTAAAATTGTCTTGATTTAAACGTTGAATCAAGCAACTTCCAATAAAGCCTGCGGCACCTGTAACAATAATCATAAAGATTGGAGTAAAATTGTATTTATGCGTGTTAGGTATTTGTAATAAACCATCAAAATTATCATTAAGTTTTGACTAAAACTATACACGATATTTTGAAAAAATATAAATTTTTCAAGAATTTGTAAGTTTTTCTACTTAAAGAATAATACAATTCTTTTTTAGGTGCAATAATTGGTGAGAATTGATTGTTGTAGCATAAATTCAAATCCGTTGATTTTGAGATTGATGAATTTATTATTTTTTTGAGAATTGAAAAGATTGTAATTTTACAGATAATTAGGATTTTAAATTTTAAATCCCTGATTTTTTTATTTTCATGGATTTTGTTGCTATTGTTTTCCCAGCAAAATCCCCACAATTTAAACACTGAAAACAATGGTTTACGTAAGTCGTAAAGAACATTTCAACGCCGCTCATCGGCTCTATAATCCAAACTGGACTGAGGAAAAAAATAAGGAAATCTTTGGACCTTGTTCAAATATCAATTGGCACGGGCATAATTTTGAACTCATCGTTACAGTCAAAGGAAATCCTGACCCTGATACTGGCTTCGTTATTGACCTAAAAGTCTTAGGCGATATTATTAAGCAAGAAATCATTGAAAAGGTTGACCATAAAAACCTCAATCTTGACGTGGATTTTATGCAAGGTAAAATGGCAAGTTGCGAGATTTTTGTGATGGAAATCTGGAAAATTCTTGCTCCACAAGTTTCTCAAGCATCAAAAACGGCCAAATTGCACAGTTTGCAATTATTTGAAACACAGAAAAATTTTGTCGAATACTTCGGAGAATAGTTATCGGTTACTGTTTATTGGTAATTTCCAAGAATTGATTTCTTTATGATGATGGATAACCAGTAACAAATAACCATTAACCAATAACTAAAATATGAAATACTATATCATTGCTGGAGAACGTTCAGGGGATTTGCATGGCTCCAATTTGATAAAGGGAATTCGTAAACACGATTCCGATGCTCAGATACGTGCGTGGGGCGGTGACATGATGCAAGAAGCTGGTGCTGAAGTCGTTAAGCATTACCGTGACTTGGCTTTT
>JBBAKZ010000185.1:1547-6537 GCA_040403275.1 Arcicella sp.
GTGGTGAAAAACCTTCCTACTATTCTTGGTTTCCTTTCATTCTGTAAAAAAGACATCAAAAACTTCCAACCCGATGTGGTCATTCTGATCGATTATTCTGGTTTTAATATGCGAGTTGCTAAATTTGCCAAAGGCAATGGCTTCAAAAATTTCTATTATATTTCGCCAAAAGTTTGGGCTTGGAATCAATCAAGGGCTTTGAAAATTAAGCAATTTGTGGATAAAATGTTTGTGATTTTCCCTTTTGAAAAAGACTTTTTTAAGCAGTATGATTATGAAGTTGAATACGTTGGAAATCCACTTTTTGATGCCATTGCCGATTTTACTCCTAATCCAAGTTTCAGAAAAGACGCACGCCTCGGACAAAAACCAATCATTGCTTTATTGCCAGGAAGTCGTCAACAAGAAGTGGATTCGATGTTGTCGTTGATGTTGTCGCAAGTGTATGAATTCCCTGATTATCAGTTTGTTATCGGTACGGTTTCTAATCTTCCTAAAGAATTGTACGCTCGCTGGCAATCTATTTTTCCGGTAAAATTAGTGGTTGATGATGCTTATAATTTGCTTTCGGTGGCGGATGCGGCCTTAGTAACGTCGGGAACTGCCACGCTAGAAACGGCACTTTTCAATGTTCCACAGGTGGTTTGTTATCGTGGAGGTTGGGCGGCTTATCAAGTTTACAAACGTGTGATTCGAGTACCATTTGTTTCGTTGGTAAATTTAATTGCCGAGCGTGAAGTGGTAAAGGAATTATTACAGTATGATTTGACCAATGAAAATTTGACGGAAGAATTAACAAAAATTACGATTAATCCCACCACTCGGCAAAATCAGTTGGATGGATACGCAGAAATTAAAAAGATTTTGGGTGAAAAAGGAGCATCTGAACGAGCGGGAGAATTGATGGTTGCCGAGGTAAAAAGGTTAAAAAGTGAAAAGAGATGAAAAGGTGAAAGTTGAAAAAAGTGAAGAGGTTAAAAAAAGGTAAAATGAGATAAAAAGGGATTAATAATTCTTTTTTATCTCTTTTACCCTTTTTACCTTTTTTCACCATTTTTACCTTTTTTACATATTTTTATTTTTCACCGACTCATGTATCTTCTAAATATAATGTTGAATCCAGTCTTTTTTCACGCCATCAAATTGATTGTAATAAAGGGCAATTTCTCTTAAATCTTCCTCCAAATTTCCTGATAAATAAATGGGTTCACGTACAACAACTCTTTTATTTGGGTAATCAAAAACAACCATAATTATGGGGACTTTTGCTGTTAAAGCAATATAATAAAATCCTGTTCTGAGCTTTGAAACCGCTTTTCTGGTACCTTCTGGCGATAAAGCGATGTGTAAAGTATCGTTGTTTCGAAAGAGACTTACCACCGAATCAACCATACCGTTGTTGCTGAATCTATCCACGGGTTCTCCTCCGAGCCACCGAAATATAAATCCAAAAGGTCCTTTAAATAATTCAGCTTTTCCCAAAAAACTCACTTTCGTTTTTAAGCTTGCACGGGCAAATAAACCGATTGGAAAATCTTCCCATTTGGCATGAGGAGCCACAATGATGATACTTTTTTTGAGGTTTGATGGGATGTGACCAACAAGCCGCCAACCCATGAGATTGAAGACAAATACATAAATTGAATTAAGCATTTTTTAAAAGTGGTTGTAACAATTTAATAAAGAAATAATTTAATAAATATAATTATTTCTTTATTAATTAGCAATTATTGTAGCTTAAATATCAATCTGCATGAATGGATAGGGCGAAAAGCAAAGGATAAAAATCACTAATGTCAGCCAGCCTAACAGTTTACGTTTGAAATCAAGTGGTTCATCAATTTCCACTTCTGGATGATATATGCCTAAAAATCTTCCTAATAAAAAAATGAAAGGTAAAAAACCTGAGAACCCGTGTAATGAAGCAATTTGAGGAATATAGCTCAATAAAAACTGAGCGACCACTACGCTCAAACTCAAAACCCAAGCCGTAATAGGTTTCTCCGAAATCCTTGAAAAACAGATTCTTAGGAAGAAAATATAGGCCAATAACCATGTTAAAAAATCCATTTCGTTAGTATATTGCCCACCCATGCCAATGCTTTTTATTTCGTTGATTGAAAATAAACCGTAGCCAGCAAAAAGGGCAAATCCAATGAAAATTACGGGAGAAATTACCTTGAAATTTCGTTTTCCAATTAGCCCATAAAGAATATGTCCTCCGTCTAATTGTCCAATTGGAAAGAGATTTAGGGCTGTAAAAAATAACGATAAATATCCCGCCCAAATGAATGGATAGTGCATAATTTCAAAATTAGGCGGTAATAGTTTGGGGTCTGCCACGTAAGTTTTGAAGAATTTGAATAATAAATTATCACCCAACACTAATTGTCCATTCATTGATTTGAAATCTTTTAAAATTTCAACAGGATAATTTTCGCCAAATTTGGCGTATTCTGGGTGGATGGTGAAAATATATTCCAAGGGTGGTAAATGGGTGAAACCGTAAAATAAAACGGCCAAAGCTACCACAAAACCCGCCAAAGGACCCGCAATGCCAATATCAAAATATTCTTTACGAGAGCGAGTACGACCCATAATTCGGATGACTGCGCCCATGGTGCCGATGCTCGTCGTGAAGGCACTTAACCACATGGGAATGTAATAAGGCAAAGAAACTTTAATTTTATAATAACGAGCCATAAAATAATGACCGAACTCGTGGAAAGTCAAAATACCGAGAAAAGGGACTGAAAACAGTAAACCTTGCCAAAAATCGTCGGGAAAACGAAGAGCTGTATCACTTTTTTCTAATAAAAAAAAATGCCCAGTCATAGCTTCAGCTCCTGCTAAGGTGGTGGTAATCAAGGTAATAATAAATAATATCGCTTGAATTATCTCGGTTTTATATTTCATTATTTCGTAAATATCATAAAATGGAACACGGATTAAACGGAATAGACGCTGATAAAGTTTATCTTTTGCCTAAAGTCCATTTAATCCGTGTTTTGCAACAATAACCAATTAATTATAAGCACCCATGCCACTAAATTTATCAACTCTTTGGCTGATTCTTTGGGCTGGTGTTAATTTTTGCAAATCTGAAATCGTTTCTAAAATAACCTTTTTTACTATTCCAATGGCTGATTCATAATTTAAATGAGCGCCTCCTAAAGGTTCTGGAATTATACCATCGATTAGACCATTACCTTTCATATCGTTAGCGGTTAATTTTAGGGCTTCGGCCGCTTGTTCTTTAAAATCCCAAGAACGCCAAAGAATTGATGAGCATGATTCGGGAGAAATTTCCGAATACCACGTATTTTCTAACATCAAAACTTTATCACCAATGGCTATTCCCAAGGCCCCACCCGAGGCACCTTCGCCAATAATGATGCAAATCACGGGTACTTTCAACATAAACATATCACGGATATTACGAGCAATCGCTTCTCCTTGTCCACGTTCTTCGGCTTCTAATCCTGGAAATGCACCAGGCGTATCAATCAAAGTAACGATTGGTTTTCCGAATTTTTCCGCCATCCTCATCAGACGAAGGGCTTTTCGGTAGCCTTCTGGATTTGGCATGCCAAAATTTCTTAATTGACGTTGTTTGGTGTTTCTTCCTTTTTGTTGACCAATCAACATCACGGTTTGGTCGCCTATTTTACCGAAACCTCCCACCATTGCTTTGTCGTCGCCTACTGTTCTATCCCCGTGAATTTCAATGAATTCATCGCACATTTGTTCGATATAATCAAGGGTGTAGGGACGTTCAGGGTGACGAGATAGTTGGACTCTTTGCCAACGAGTAAGGTTTGTAAAAGTCTCTTTTTTGAGTTCTTCAATACTGGCTTCTAATTGAGAAACGGCCAGTGAAACATCAACATTATTGTCGATTGCTAATTTTTTCATCTCCGCCAATTTGGTTTCGAGGGCAGCAATCGGTTTTTCAAAATCTAACAAAGTACGCATGGGCAACAAAAAACGGAGCAAATCCGCAGGTTAGTGTGGCTACAAAATTAGTCAATTATGTTTTGAGAGGAGCAATATTTTTAAAAATTTGATAAGAAGAATTTATTTGTCCTTTAAACCAGCGATTAAATTTATCGTTAATGCCACCACAAAAGTGTTTAGCGCAAATGATAATAAGCCATGAAATAAAGCCAATCGCCTTATTTTTCGAGCAGAAATTTCAACATCCGAAACTTGGAAAGTCATGCCAATTACGAAAGAAAAATAAGCAAAATCTATGTAATCTGGATGCTTTTCATTGGGGAATTCTAATCCCTCGGCATTATTTTCAGTTCCTTTTTCATTGTCGTAATATAAATGAGCGTAGTGAAAACAGAACGTCGTATGAACTAACATCCACGATAATAGAATTCCACCGACGATGATTGGCAAATAAACGGACTCGGCCATGCCTAAAGAATCTTTTGAAAGAACTAAAATTGCTACGGTAATCATGCTAACAAATGACGCAAGAACCACGACGAAGAATACAAATAACTTACCTCCATCATCTTTTCGGGCTTTTTTCTTGATGTGGTCGGTTGTACTGGTAAAAAAAACAATCCAACTGATGATGATATACGATAAGGCAAAAACATCCCATATTATCATCGTAAAGATAGTACTATCAAAGTGTTGACTATTGAAACATAAAAAAGTAATAAAAGCGACAACAACACTAATAGCTACCCGATGCAGTGGATCCATATTGGTAAAAATGTTTTCCGATTTTTTTATTTTCATGATGTTTTGGGGAAATTTGGGATACTAATACTGGCGCCAACAAACACGATATAGGCTGACAAGTAAAGTTAAGGTTTCATACAAAGACTAGTTACATTTGTGTGGCTTTTATTTGTATTTTTGTTTAAAAAAAATACTCAAAACGCAAATACTATGAAATCATGCTTACGCTTTTTATTCGTTTCACTTTTGTTATTTTCTTGTAAAAAAGAAAACAAAAATCAACTCATTG
>JBBAKZ010000186.1:0-6529 GCA_040403275.1 Arcicella sp.
ACTAGGAATTAATTCCTTCAACTAAATCCTAACACCACCCCTAAAACCTAAAAAAATGGGAACAATTGCCTTAGAGGGCTTAGAATTTTTTGCTTATCATGGTGTACATGATGAAGAACAGAGAATTGGAAATCGTTATCAAGTTGATATTCAGGTAGCGGTCGATTTTTCAGAAGCAGCTGAAAATGATAAATTAAAATATACCGTTAATTACGGAGATTTATACGAAATAATAGCTGAAGTCATGAAGATCAAAGCAAGACTTTTAGAACATATTGCCCAATTAATCATTTCAAATGTACGGGAGCGATATCCCAATATTGATAAAATTGAAGTTTCTATTTCCAAATTTAATCCACCCATCGGGGGCGTATGCACCCGAGCAAAGGTAACCTTAGTAGGATAATTTATGGCTCATCAAGTAACGATAAAAGACCTCGCTCGGCATCTGAATATTTCGGTTGCCACTGTCTCCCGTGCCATGCGAGATATGCCCGAAATTAAAGCAGAAACTCGAGATGCGGTGTTAAAATTAGCAAAAGAGTGGGATTATCAACCCAATATTTTAGCAACAAATTTAGTAAAAAGTAGAACAAAGACTATTGGCGTAATCGTACCAGATTTGGCTTACCATTTCTTTGCTTCGGTCATTAAAGGCATAGAGGAAGAAGCTTTTGCCAGAGGTTATAGTTTGTTACTAACGCAAACAAGTGAACTTTACGAACGTGAATTGATTAATGTTCAGAATCTATCCAGAGGGCAAGTGGAAGGGTTCATTGTATCAATTTCACAAGAAACTACCGACTTTGAGCATCTAAAACGATTACAAAGAAAAGGGATTCCTTTGGTGTTTTTTGATAGAGATGCCGAAGAAATTGATGTACCCAAAGTGATGGTAGACAATGTCGGGGCGGCTTATGAAGCGACAAAACATCTCATCGACAATGGCTCTAAAAGAATTGCTTTTTTAGCGGGACCTTCAAATGTCACCGTTAGTAATTTACGTCAATCGGGATATGAAAAAGCCTTAAAAGATTCGGGGATGAAATTAGATAAAACATTAGTGGTTCATGGCAATTATAATCTTCAACAAGCCATCGAATTGACCCATGAATTATTTGAATTAGAAAATCCTCCGGATGGATTAGTAGTCGTTAGTGACCGCTTGGCGGTGGGTGCAATTGCCGCCTTACGCAAAAAAAATATTCGAATTCCTGAAGATGTGGCGATCGTAAGTTTTAATGATGACCCTTTATGCACCATCGTAACACCCACCTTGACGAGTGTCGCACAACCCACTTTAGAAATGGGAAAAATGGCGATGTCTTTGTTACTTCACAAAATAGAGCAACCTGATAGCCCAGATAAACCCGAAGTAAAAGTGTTTAAAACTGAATTAAAAATTAGAGAATCCTCCATGCGTGTAAAATAAATAATTTCCTTCATCAAACTATTATCCCAACCTAATCATGAGAAAAATATTCCTTGTATTGGTGTGTCTGATAAGTACGTTTTCATTATCAGCCCAAAAAAGTAAAAAATCCAAGAAAGCTGCGATAGCAGTTGTGGTGCAACCTCCTAAAAAAATACTTACCCATGAGGTTTACGATGCTTGGAAAGAAATCCCCGATCGTTATATTTCTAATGATGGAAGTACGGTTGTTTTTCCAGTAAATCCGCAGGAAGGCGACGGAAAGGTAGTTTTTCATTCTTTGAAAAGTGCAAAAATTGATTCTGTTCATAGAGCAACAGATATCCGCTTAACAGATGATTCTGAATATGCTATTTTCAAGATAAAACCGCAACTAAACTTGGTTAAGTCTTTCAAACGACTGAAAAAAAAGAAAGACGAAATGCCTAAAGATTCTTTGGGCATTTATGGTTTGAAAACCAATCAAGTTTCGAAGATTCCAAACGTTTTATCTTTCAAAATTCCAGAGAAAATGGGTGGCTGGTTAGCCTATCAAATGGAAGAAACTAAAAAAGTTGACAATGTTAAAAGTGAATCTAAAAAGAAGTTCGGCAAAAAAGAATCCGAGGAGAATGGATACCGTTTAGTATTGAAGAATTTAAAAACTAATTCAGACCAGATGTTTAGTTTTGTGACTGATTACGAGTTTGCTAAATATGCTAATAGACTTGTATTTAGTACGACAGGCAATGATTCTACCATGCTTTCGGGAGTGTATTCTTACGATTTGAAAAATGGAAAAGTAGAAAATATTTTTAAATCAAAAGGAAAGTTCAAGAAATTGTCGGTCTCTGAAGACGGCCAACAAATCGCTTTTATCGCTGATTTAGATACAAATATTAAAACTCAACTCCGTTTGCCAAAACTCTATCATTGGAAATCTGGAGAAGAAGCTGCTAAACCTTTGGCCGATGAAAAACAGACTTTTGCAACCGCAGGTTGGTATGTGAGTGATAATTATCAACCTCGTTTTTCAAAAGACGGAACAAAGTTGTTTTTTGGAACAAATCCTAAACCTGTTGTGGCAGATACCACCCTTTTACCCGAAGAAATCGTTAATGTAGAGGTTTGGAGTTGGCAGGACAAAAAGCTGCAAACGCAACAAAAAGTTACCTTAGAGGAAGATAAAAAACGGTCTTTTTTATCAGTTGTAAATTTAGATAATCTTAAAATAATACAATTAGGTTTTGTGGAAATTCCTACGGTTGTTTTAGAAAAAGAAATCATCAATAATACTGTACTAGCCACTTCGGATGTTCCTTATTCTAATCAACATTGGGATTGGAGCAATCGGAAAGATGTATATTTAGTGAATTTGCAAGACGGTTCCCGCAAACAAATTGCCACCGCTTTGCAGGGTAATCCAGTTCTTTCGCCAAATGCGCAATATGTAACCTGGTGGTCAGCACCCGATACCGCTTGGTTTGCTTATACCGTCAAAACGGAGCAAACGATTAAACTTACTAATAATAAATTCGTTAAATATTTTGATGAAGAAGATGACCATCCGGATTTGCCAAGTTCGTATGGTTCAGCAGGATGGGTGGACGATGTAAAAGACCCTATGTTTGTGGTATATGACCGATATGATGCTTGGGCGATTGACTTAAAAAATAACGTTCCGATGCTCATTACGGGTGGTCGAGTTAACAAAGTCCAATACCGATATGTCAATTTGGATGCGGACGATAAATTTATTTTAGGTAAAAATGCTTTGTGGAAATTGATTTATGAGAAAGACAAATCAGAAGGTTTTGCCATTCCAGTAAGTCCATTATCGAAGCCAAAAGAAATTTATAAAGTCGATTTTACTTTATCCAATCCGATTAAGGCTAAGTATGCGAATAATCTGATATTTACGAAACAAAATTTTCAAAATTTTCCAGATATTTATGCCTCAGATTTGACTTTTCAAAATGTCCAAAAAATTTCGGATGCGAATCCTCAACAGAAAGATTACGCTTGGGGAACGGTGGAACTCATTGATTATAAAGCATTTAACGGAACACCCTTGCAAGGGCTTTTATACAAACCAGAAAATTTTGATGCGACTAAAAAGTATCCAATGATGGTATATTTTTACGAAAAGAATACGGATAATTTGCATACGCATTTTACGCCTTCGCCGATTCGTTCGTACATTAATTATCCTTATTTTACTTCGAATGGCTACGTGGTTTTTGTGCCTGATATTATTTACAAAGCGGGCGACCCTGGTAAAAGTGCTTATAATTGCATCATTGCTGGAACAAAAGAAGTGATTGCCAAAGGATTCATTAATCCAGAAAGGGTTGGAATTTCAGGACATAGTTGGGGTGGATATCAAACTGCTTATTTAGTTACACAAACAAATATGTTTAGAGCCGCTGAGGCAGGAGCGCCCGTATCGAACATGACTTCGGCTTACGGTGGAATTCGTTGGGAATCAGGAAATTCTAGACAATCGCAATATGAAAAAGGACAAACCAGAATAGGAGGGACGCTTTGGGAAAAATTTGATAAATATGTTGATAACTCACCACTTTTTCAAGTTCCTAAAATCCAAACGCCCTTATTAATTATGCACAACGATGATGATGGCGCTGTGCCGTGGCAACAAGGAATTGAATTTTATTCAGCACTTAAACGTTTGAATAAACCGGTTTGGCTTTTGAATTACAATGGAGAGAAACATGGATTGACTCAACGCAAAAATAGAAAAGATTTTGCCAAAAGATTGTATCAGTATTTTGACTATTACCTGAAAGATGCACCAGCACCCGCTTGGATGACTGATGGTTTGCCAATGTTGGAAAAGGGGATTAACCAGAAATTGGAGATTGGAAAATAAACCTTTAATCATTAATACAAAAAAAAGCGTTCAGAAATATTTCTGGACGCTTTTTTTGACCAAGCTTAAATTTTAATCAGCAATTTTTAAAGTTGTACTGATCGATTTTACATTCGAATAATAAGAATTACCTTCATTATCAATTACTTTTATTCGATAATTTACCATTTCATTGCCTTCAAGTATGTGGTCAAGGAATCGATAGGAAAGCACGTTATCGGAGGATTGCCCATTTGCTTTTGAATTTAGTTTTGCTACACTTTTGAAATCGTTGCCTTGTCTTTGTCGCTCAATTTCAAAACTTACAATTCCCCTTTCTTGCACGGTTAACCAATCAATCGACATGCCACTTTTAGTAGAAGTTAAATTGAAATCCTTCAAAGAATAGGCAGAAGCAACTTTTACTGTAAATTCATCTTGTAAACAATTCTGGTCGTCTTGCACAATGTATTTTGTTGTTACCGTAGGAGCGACGTTCACCCACTTGTTTTTATCATTATTATGTTGCCAATTATAATTTCCTTTCCATGATGCCTGTAAGGGAATACTATTTTGTTTGGCTTCTAATTTTAAAACCTGCTTTTGATTTACATCTTTCAGTATTGTGAATTGGTCTTTTATGCTTCCATCTTCCGTGATAAATTTTGCATCCAAACGATTTCCTTCAATTTCCAAATACAAAGAACCTGCATTAACATTATTTGAATACACCATCGCATTATGTGGGTACGCACTTTGGGAACTTCCATTACTAGCCCCGCAACCATTAACAACATAGATAATACCCTCATTGTTGGGCAATTTTGAGTCTTTTACGTAGGGACATGAATCTTTTGATTTATCATAACGGGCAGATGAGGTAGATATGCCATGTTGTTGTTGATTGAAAGTTGCTTCTAATCCGTAATGTCCTTTCATCATTTGTGAGCGTTCATAAACGTGGCTATGTCCGTTCAAAACTAAATCAACTTTGTATTTTTCTAACAGAGGAACCACATTTTCACGAATTGATTTCAAATCACTTTCAGTATCCGAATTACGAGAACCCATGGTGTAGGGCGGATGGTGCCAATACACAATGGTCCATTTTTGTTTGTTTGCTTTCAAGTCTTCTTCCAACCACTTCATTTGTTTACTATCGGGCGAGTACAAGTATTTATCTAATGCCTCAATGCCGTAAGAATCTAAGCTTATGAAATGAATATTTGCATAATCGTAAGAATAGTAAGCTTTTGATTTAGAAGGAATGCCGCCCACTTCCCCATTGGTTGGCATATTGAAGATCTTGAAATAATCTAAAATTGGGTCCTCAATGATGCGATTGGTCGTTGGGGTATAATCGTGATTCCCGGGAGAAGGAAAAATGACTGTTTGTTTCATCAAACGGTCGTTTTGATAATATTCAAAAAAACGTTGTTGAAATTCCCAGTCGTAGCCTTGCGCATAGGCATTATCACCCAAAAGCAACCATAAATCCGTATGTATTTTATCGGTATAGTTCAAGTATTGCTGATAAACTTTTTTTTGACTTTCCGTTCCCATTCCCATATCGCCCAATGCCCAAATAGCCACTTTTTGCTCTGACCCAATGGGAGGATTTGTTATAAAAAAATTGTCTGCACTCGACTGTAAGACCGTATTGCCAGTTGCCACTTCATATAAATATTTTGTATTAGGATTCAGATTATCAATCTTGATAATATGCTCAGTTTTTGGCACATCATCCGACTTTGAAAAATTCAAAGCGCCTTTTGTCAAGCCAAAATTAATTTTTGAAGCCGCCGCAATATCAGTACGCCAACGAATTATGATACTCTTGGGGGTGGACATTTGAAGATAAGGTCCACGGGTTATTTTTTGGGAGAAGCCAGTATGAATTGTGATAATCAGTACTAACCCTGAAATAAATATGTTTGTGTTTTTCATTTATAGCTTCTTTTTTACCTATGTTCCCGATGATTTCTATGTGGTTACAAATTCAATCAATCTTATGCTCTTTTCTCTATTTCTACTATGAAAACTATGTGGTTGCAAAGTCAATTCCTAAAGTTTCCAAATCGTCTTCCCCCAATTCAGAAGGTTCAAATAGCATTTTTAAGGATATTCCTTCACCATCCATGCGTTTCCATTCAGACGATGCGTCATCTAAAATAGTCAAAAGGATTTCACGGGCTTCATCATTTTCTTCAACCAAAAATATATCATAATTCCTGAAAATCAAGTAGATC
>JBBAKZ010000187.1:0-6526 GCA_040403275.1 Arcicella sp.
TTTGATGGTTCAAAAATTCTTTATATTAGCGCTGATTACGGCAAGGAGATTATTGAGGCAGTGCAGTTTGCAAAATCAAAAGGTGTAAAGAAAATTGTCATTATCGGGGCAGAAGAATCGTTGTTAGCGGCTGATTTTTTGAAAGAAAATAATGTTCCAGTAATCGTAAGTGCCACGCATCGTTTGCCAAATTCTGCCGATGATGATACGGATATTTCTTATAAACTGCCTTATTTACTAGCGCAAAAGGGCATTTTAGTTGGTTTAGGATATATTGGTTTAAACTGGAGAACTCGCAATTTGCCGTTCTTAGCGGGTATCGTGGCGGGACACGGGATGGATATTGAAGATGCATTGAAATTAATCACGGCCAACAATGCCAAAATTTTAGGAATTGATAAAATGGTAGGTACTTTGGAAGTTGGTAAACACGCCACTTTAATTGTTTCGGCGGGTGATGTTTTGGATATGAGAACCGCCAAAGTTGAACACGCTTTCATTCAAGGTCGTAAAGTAGATTTGGATGATAAACAAAAACGTTTATACCGTAAATATTCAGAAAAATACGGAACGAAATAATTAAACTACCAATTAGACTATTTTTCGGATTTAACATTTGGTTTCCCACAAGGATTATTGACTTGGATTAACTTCCCGAAAGTTTAGAACTTTCGGGAAGTTTTGTTAAAAATGCAATTTTTCATCTTTGCGCAAATCAGAAAGCCAAAACAATCTCTCTTTATTCTAATATTTTATCTAATAATATGACCATCAGATTAGCCACACCAATTGACCACAAAGCCGTCTGGCACATTATTAGTCACGTAATTTCAACGGGCGATACCTACGTTTTTTCGCCAGATTCTTCCCAAGAAAAAATGTTAAATTATTGGTTTTCTGCGGATAAGAAAACCTACGTTGCCGAAGAAAATAATGAAATTTTAGGGACATTTTATTTGAAAGAAAATCAAATGGATTTGGGTGCTCACATCGTAAATGCCGGTTACATGGTTTCTGAAAATGCCCGAGGAAAGGGTATTGGAAAAGCAATGGCGGCGTTTTCTTTGATAGAAGCCAAAAGATTAGGTTTTCGAGGAATGCAGTTCAATTTAGTTGTAAAAACGAATGAAAAAGCGGTCAAATTATGGTTGAAAATGGGTTTTTCCATCATCGGAGAAATCCCCGAAGCGTATAAACATTCTTCTTTAGGATTTGTTAATGCTTATATCATGTATCAAAAACTTTGAAAGAAAATTCCATAAATATTGTTTGGTTCAAACGTGATTTACGCCTCCGTGACCATTCTCCTCTACACGATGCTCTTGCAGAAGGCTTGCCAGTCATGTTGCTCTACGTGTTTGAACCTTCAGTCTGGAATGATCCTCATTATTCCGCTCGTCACTGGCGATTTGTTAATGAATCTTTGGCTGATTTAAACCAGCAATTAAAGGAACTTTTCCCTTCAAATAATCCGCCACAAATGACTACTCTTTATGGAGAAATGATTGATATTATTCGTCAAATTCACGAGAAAAATGGCATCAGAAAAATTTTCTCCCACGAAGAAACAGGAATAAAAGTGACGTATGACCGGGATAAAATATTATCGCAATACGTAAGGGAAAATTTTATTCAATGTCCTGAATATCAGACCAATGGAATCATGAGAGGAAAACCTAATCGTTCAGATTGGGTGAAAGATTGGCACGTTTTTATGTCTAAACCAATCGTTAATGTCTCAATTGAATTATTACAAAAATTGGTAATTGCGGACGAAAAATTAGAGATTTCTTTTAGTGCAAAAAGTGAGTTCAAATACGAGCTTTTTTTGGACGAGAAAGCTCCTCCTTCTGGGGCGGAGGGGGCTTCCGTTTTTCAAAAAGGTGGTGAAGTTTTGGCCTACAAATACATGAAGAGTTTTATGGAGGAAAGAGCCATAAATTATTCAAAATTTATCTCAAAACCACTCGAAAGTCGGAAAGGGTGTAGTCGATTATCGCCATACATTGCCTGGGGAAATTTATCCATTCGTCAAGTATATCAAACGGCTTTGGAAGCGGCAAAAAAGAAGCCGTCATTCAAACGCCCTTTGGTAAATTTTGGGTCGAGGTTACGCTGGCATTGTCATTTCATTCAGAAATTCGAGAACGAAGAATCCATGGAATTCGAGAATGTAAATCGGGGTTACGATTCAATGCAAATATCTGATAATCAAGTACATTTGGTGGCATGGAAGGAAGGAAAAACGGGTTATCCACTCGTAGATGCGTGTATGCGATGTTTGCAAAGTACGGGTTATATGAATTTCCGAATGCGAGCCATGACGGTTTCATTTTTAACGCATCAATTAATGCACCATTGGAAAGAGGGAGCCATTCATTTAGCTCAACTTTTCTTAGATTTTGAGCCCGGCATTCATTACCCACAATTTCAAATGCAAGCGGGTGTAACGGGCATAAACACCGTAAGGATTTATAATCCCGTAAAGCAATCGCTGGAACACGACCCGCAAGGGATTTTTATTAAACTATGGGTTCCAGAATTAAGAGATTGTCCGGAAATATTCATTCATGAGCCTTGGAAAATGACTTTGATGGAACAAGAATTATATAATTTCCATTTGGGTGGTTTGGGGTATCCTTACCCAATTATCAATCTTGAAGAAAATACAAAATTAGCCAAAGAACGCATTTGGGGACATCGGAAAACAATGGAAGTGAAAGAAGGAAAGGAGAGAATTTTGAAGAGACTGGTGATTCCGAGAAAGAATGTTGTGAAATAAACAGTACAAATTATTCGTGCAAAAAATCTGCTTAAATTTGTGTATTGTAAAGGCTCAAATCAACAAATCATCGGCTTTTACGCCCGCAATAAGCATAGCTTCATATTCAACCTCCACGATAAATTCCGTTTCATCTTCGGTAAATTCCTGATTGTCCCAATCGTTAAAAAACTGTTGCGTTTGTGCTTGAATATTATCCACATTTTTAACCAATCTTTTAATCAAAAAATCAGTAAAACGATCCACTTCTTTGCGCATTCTAACAACCGATTCCGTCGGCGGAGGAATCACTTCATAATCCTCCAAATCATCCAAAAGGAATTTTTCCTTGAGTTTGTAGGCTTTTAATTGGGCAATTCTTTCTTGATTCGTCATTTTTTTTCGACAAAGTTAAGGGAATTTATTGCAGAAAGTGACAACAATCACGCCATTGATAAAATTCATAAAATTAGTAAGAGTTCATTTAAGTCATAAGTTTCCTCTTGCCAGCACAAAAGCTTTGATTGCTTTTACAAATCCAACTTCGTTTGCTTGTTTTTTTTGAATCCAAATTTTAAGAGAGGTCTTGCCGTGCTTTCTTTTATAGCATTGAGATTGATTTTACCAAAACTGACGATAAAAAATCAATTTTTATTGTGAAGATAGTTTAGAAACTAAGCAAATGGTGACTCTTGCTCTTTCAAATATTTTCCGATATTAATAGAAATACCATTAATAATTTCAATTTCCTTGTGCCAATCAATTATTAACCAATTTTCGCCTTTAGTTGCCACCAAAACTTTCTTACTCGCAGACATTTTCTAATTCATTTTCTCTAAGCCAAAATCTAACAATTTTTCTGTTTTGGCAAAAATGTAAGCATCTGGCATATCAAAATTCTCCAAATCCGCATCAATATCCACTTCAATTTGAATCTTTGGCGGCACAGAAGCATAATGTTTATTGCCAGATTTTACGGGTAATTTTTTAGCATCAAAAATGGCATTATCAGCCGAGAAATTAGATTTCAACCCTATGTGTAAACCTTGCTCATTGGTAAGGATATGGAATTTGTTTTCATCTAAATTTCTGAAAAGAATTCTTAAAATATGCCGTAGGATAAAATTTTGTAAGGTACTTGCTCCTATAATTTCTGCTTTTGTTTTTTTTAATCCGATAACCTCTCTAAATCCTTTGTAGTAAATAGGTTTTCCATCCAAGATTTCATAAATCAAAGACGATGGGATTTTTTTGGCAGGTATGTGTGGAAGCGCTTTGCGGGGGCTTTTTGTTGCAATCATAATGCATAGTTTTTTAATCAAATTTAGGGATTGTTTTATCAAAATGATTTTTTTTATCCTACAAGAATTTACCCTATTAATCTCTCAACGTATTGAGTAAAATCCAAATTCATTAACAATTCCGTACCTTTGCAACTATGCAAAAGACTGTCTTCGCCATAACGCCCCCGTTTACGCAACTCAATACGCCCTATCCCGCAACGGCGTACATTAAAGGATTTCTCAACACTAAAAATATTTCCTGTTTTCACGCTGATTTGGGCATTGAAGTTATCTTGGCTTTGTTTTCTAAAAAGGGTTTGCAGGAACTTTTTGGGTCAATTTCGCCAATAAATTTATCGGAGAATGCCCAGAGAATCGTTGTTTTAGAAGATGATTATATCCAAACTATTGATGCCGTAGTTTCATTCTTGCAGGGTAAAAACCCAACGCTTTCGCACGTGATTTGTCAGGAGAGTTTTCTGCCTGAAGGTGCTCGTTTTGCCCAATTAGAAGAGGATTTAGATTGGGCTTTTGGCTCGATGGGAACGCAGGACAAAGCCAAACATTTAGCGACTTTATACTTAGAAGATCTTTCGGATTTAATCACGGAATGTGTGGATCCACATTTCGGATTTAGTCGATATGCGGAACGTTTGGGGCGTTCTGCCAATAGTTTTGATGAATTGTACGAGGCTTTGCAACAAGAATACACCTATATCGACAAAATTCTCATCAAGATTTTGGCAGAAAAAATGGCCATGGTTCAGCCCAAATTAGTGGCTATTTCGGTGCCTTTTCCCGGGAATTTATACAGTGCTTTTCGCATAGGACAATGGATTAAAAAACATCATCCTGAAACAAAAATTGCGATGGGCGGTGGTTTTCCAAATACAGAATTACGCTCGCTTTCGGATGTGAGAGTGTTTGAGTTTTTTGATTTTATTTCCTTAGACGATGGTGAAGCGCCTTTGGATAATTTACTGGAACATCTTGAAGGAAAACGCACACTGGAAGAACTGAAACGCACTTTTACTTTCCAAAATCAAGTTGTAAAATATATCAATAACAGTAAAACGCCAGATTACAAACAATCCGAAGTGGGTACGCCCGATTATTCGGATTTGTTGTTGGATAAGTATATTTCTGTCATCGAAATCGTGAATCCCATGCACCGAATGTGGAGCGATGGGCGTTGGAATAAACTCACGATGGCGCACGGTTGCTACTGGGGGAAATGTACTTTCTGCGATATTTCTTTAGACTATATCAAAATATATGAACCCGTAGCCGCCAATTTATTGTGTGATAGAATGGAAGAAATGATGGCCCAAACGGGTCAGAATGGTTTTCATTTTGTGGATGAAGCCGCACCACCTGCACTTATGCGTGCTTTGGCTTTGGAGATTTTAAGGCGTAAACTTGCGGTGTCGTGGTGGACAAATATTCGTTTCGAGAAAAGTTTTAGTTACGATTTGTGTCAATTGCTAAAGGCCTCTGGTTGCATTGCTGTTTCGGGAGGTTTGGAAGTCGCCTCTGACCGCCTTTTGGAATTAATTCAGAAGGGCGTAACCGTTTCGCAAGTTGCCCAAGTTACTCGCAATTTCACCGAAGCGGACATCATGGTTCATGCGTATTTAATGTACGGTTTTCCTACGCAAACTGCCCAAGAAACCGTGGATTCACTCGAAATGGTACGTCAAATGTTTGAATTGGGGATTCTACAATCGGGTTTTTGGCACCAATTCGCTATGACGGCCCATAGTCCCGTGGGAATGTATCCAGAAAAATTTGCCGTAAAAGTCGAGAACCCAATCATCGGTAGTTTTGCCAATAATGACTTGGTTCATAACGACCCAACAGGCACTGACCACGATGCTTTTAGTTATGGTTTGAAGAAATCACTTTTCAATTTTATGCAAGGAATTGGCTTTGATTTACCACTTCAAGAATGGTTCGAATTCAAAGTTCCGAGAACTAAAGTCCCAAAGAATTATATTGAAATGGCTGTTTCTGAGGAGGGTGATCGGGCGGCGTTCCGCTTTACTTTACGTCCTTCCTCAAAAGTTGTTTGGCTGGGTAAAAAACCTACGGTAGTTTATTCAAGTTCTAAAAAGGGAGAATCGGACCTTCGCACGGTTGCAACGCTAAATTTTCACAGTAAAAAAGAGGAATTCTCAATCAAAACGAGTAAAAATCAAGGTGATTGGTTGGCGGAAATATTGGGATTAATTTCTCCTAAAAATAAGAAAATTTATACCTTCCAAGAAGTACAGAATCATTACGAAAATGCTGGATTGAAGGATTTTGAGTTGTTTTGGTACAATAAACCAGTGAATAGTTTGGGAGAATATGGGTTGTTGGTTTTGTGAGAACTATATTTAAAAATAACATAAAAAACCCCACCAAAATAATTGGTAGGGCTTTTTAATAACTATTAGTAATAATTATTCTTTAATTGCTTTAAATGAGTTTTTAATTCGAT
>JBBAKZ010000188.1:0-6489 GCA_040403275.1 Arcicella sp.
GTCAGGTAATTGATGAAGATTCAATAAAAGAAGAAACTAGTTTAGTTATCAAAACACAAAACTCGGCAATCATGCTTTTGGTGGGGATTGGAACATTATTATTTGTCCCAATCTTCAAAACCATAACGCATTTACCTCCGTATATGGGTATCCTTTTGGGCTTAGGAATTGTTTGGATTACTTCTGAAATACTACACGCTGACAAAGACGATGAAGAGCGCCATCCATTCACCGTAGCCCATGCCTTAAGTAAAATTGATACTTCCAGTATTCTATTTTTCTTGGGGATTTTAGTGGCAATTGGGGCTTTTGAATCAACCCATTTACTTTCAGGTTTAGCACAATGGATGGACAAAACCGTTGGAAATCAGGATGTTATCGTTGTTTTAATTGGCTTGGCATCTGCCGTAATTGATAACGTACCTTTAGTAGCTGCTTCGATGGGTATGTATGATTTGAATACTTTTCCTGCCGATTCAAAAATATGGGAATTCATGGCGTATTGTGCGGGCACGGGCGGTAGTATTTTGATTATTGGCTCAGCGGCGGGTGTGGCAGTGATGGGGATGGAAAAGATTAATTTTTTGTGGTATCTCCGCAACATTAGTTTCACGGCATTGATTGGCTATTTTGCGGGAGTGATTGCTTACTTATTAATATTTAATCTATTGCATTAATTCACAAAAGCCCTTTCCTGATTCAGAAAAGGGCTTTTTTTATTATTCCTGTTTGATTTAACTCGTAAAACATCGTTACTTTTAAAAGTAAACTTAAATTATTTTTCAATACTTGAAAAACGTAATTTTGCTAAATAATTGCCTATATTTAATGAAGATTACATCATTTGTGCTTGAAACTTTAAATTCACAAGAAACTCCTAAACCATTTTCCGTTAAGACTAAAGCGATTAAATTTTTACTATCTTTAAACATAGCTCTCACAAGACTCCTATCTCCATTTCTAACAATCGAAATAGGACTGGTTGGTTTCAACATTATTGAAGTATTAGTGATTAAAAAAGAACTAAAAGGAAATTGACGATTATTAAACTTAATTTTTTTCTAAAGGCAGAAAAAATTTAAGGGGATAATTGGTAGACCTTTAAGCATCAATGGGTTTGACAAATTTTCCAATAATAATTCCCAAAATCATGAAAAAAATAGCCATGTATCCCACCCAATCATAATGCAATAAGGTGCCATCCGCTGCCTTCTCTACGATTAAACCTCCCACGAATGAAGCCGCACCAGACCCTAATTGTATCATGGAAGAATTGATACTGGTAAATCCTCCTCTTTGCTCATTATTAACAACCCCCGAAACAAGGGCTTGCAGCGTAATGCTGCGTCCATTAGCAAATAGAAAAAACATGGAAGTAATGAATAAGATAAGCCCTAAACTAGCGCCCATCTGTAGGTGAGTCATTAGAAAAACGGGTATCAAAAATAAAGTACCGCAAATAGCAAAAATAAGATATTTACCTTTTTGATCGGCAATTTTCCCTACAATTCTGGCACTAAAAATGGTGATTGCTCCACCAACTAAGTAAATTAGTGAAACATGGTCAACTGACATGCCTACATTGATTGTCAGGTACGGACTTAAAGAAGGAATGGTGCAAAAATGCCCAAATATTACCACTACTGAAAGTGCTAAAGCCCTTAATTGATTGGCGTCTTTACTAATATTTGTCAAAACGGCAAAGGGACTCGGTTTAATTAAGGATAGATTAATATGAATTCGAAGACTTGGTAAGTATCTGTAAATAAGCATTAAATTCACAAATCCAACTACCACCACAAACATAAATGGGACATGCCAATTAAGATTTGAGGCCAAATACATACCCAACGGAACGCCTAAAACCGAAGCGGTTGAAAATGCAGCCATAATGATGGATAAACCCTCCGCACGATGTTCGTAACTGATAGTATCGCCTACAATTGCAATCACTTGCGAACCCAAAACTCCCCCAAAAATACCCGCTACTATACGAGCTAGCATCAGCATCGAATACGTAGGAGCAATTGCACAGGCAAATGTGCCAATCAAAAAACCAATGTAAGCAATGGTAAGTACACTTTTACGGTCAAATTTATCAACAAAAAAGGCGGCTATAAATCCACAAATACCGGCACTAATTGAATAAGCAGAAACTAAAAAACTGTATTCTCTGGCGGTTATGTCAAAAGCTTTCATCAGAATTGGCCCCATAGGCATCATTATCATAAAATCCATGATGTTGGTAAACTGAACGCAAGCCAGTAAATATAAAATTAGTTTTTGGTCTTTAGTCATGGTTGTTAGGTACACGGTGAAGGGTAAACGGTACACGGGAAACAATTAGTCGGGAATAGATTTATCCTATTTTTGCAAAATTTCAACGGCAAGTACGTTTACCGTTCACCCTTAACCGTTCACCGAATTTTATTCTTTCAACAACTTTTCCATCAAACGTTCAAAATCCGCAACCCATTGAGTATAATATTTTCCCGTTCCTGGCCCAGAAAAACCAGTGTGCGTTTCACGAATTTTACCGTTTTTATCAATGATTAAAGTCGTGGGAAATCCGATCACTTCATTCAACATGGGCAAACTTTCAGTAGCACTTTCCGAATTATTCAAACCCGCTTGCAACAAAGGATATTCAATCCCAAAACGCTTACGAATCAAAGCCATTTTTGTTTTAAAAAATTCGGCATCCGTATTTTTTTCGTAGGCTAAGCCAATGATTTCTAAACCTTTAGCTTTATTTTTTTTATAAAAAGGCGCTAAATAGTTACTTTCATCCATACAATTTGGACACCACGAACCAAGAATTTGAACCACGACAACTTTCCCCTTAAAGGCATCATCCGAAAGGGATATTTTTTCTCCTTTTTCATTCGGAAAGGTAAAGTTTAATTTTTCATAACCTTGTTTTAAAAAGGTAATTTTCTTAACATCTGGCAATTCCGCTTTTTCATCTTTCTGGGCTTCAATATTCGTAAATCCAAGCATCGAATCGCTGAACCTACCCGAAATTTTATTACCCTTAATTTTAGCTTTCATCAAAAAAGTATGAGAACCATCAAAAGTGGAAAGAAACAAACTATCTCCTACCCGATTGCCATCCATATACCGATAATCGCCTGTAGTCGTTAAAAATGTACCTGTTACCAAATTACCTTTTTGTTCAAAAATTCCAACGGCAAAACTTTTCTTTTGTGTAGTCGTGTTAATGAAATTTGTAGCCCATTTCCCTTGTAAATCCATATTATTGACCACTTTTTGGGTGGGTACAAAACGATAATTATAACCCAAAGTTGCTTTGAAAGGTACTTGGATAAACGACTTTCGGCCTTTATTTTTGCGGAATACGCCCGTCAAATTATTGTCAGTCATTTTAGCCACTAATTCGGCATCAAAAAGTGAGATAGGAATTGTCAGTGAATCGCTGGAGATTGAAGCATCATCGGTTTTAAATCGCTCCGAAGCATTCAAAATATACACTTGATAGGTATGATCAGCCTTTTTTTGGAGTTCTAAGCCAAAAGGCAAGATCCCCGCTTCCATTTGAATATTTGCCCGCCAGCGAGTTGTTTGTGCTTTCAAAAATTGTCCCTGAAAGACAAAAATTAATACTAAAGCTAAGATTTTTTTCATGTTTATATTGAGTAATGCAACCACATAGAAAAGACAGGAAGCATAGACTTTAAGTTTAATTTAATAGGGCAAATTTTATTAACTATTTGATTATTCCTCAGCTATGTCTACTATGTTTTCTGGATGGTTGCAATTATATAATTTCAATTATTGGGGATTAGTTCTTTCATCAATTTAAATTCTAAAAAAAATAAAAAAAGCCAGAAGTTATAAGCCTCTGACTTTCATTGATTTATTGATTCGTTTTCATTTTTTCCATTGCAAAGTATTCAACAATTTTACTACATCTTTCTTTAAATAATCAATCACTGGTGCGAGCGAATCACTTTTTAGAGCCGTGTTGAAATACAAAGCGCCACGCAAATAATGTTTGGTAGAATCGGTGGTATAAAATTGCAAATACGTTGGCACCTCTCCTTCCAATTCTATCAACATCGCCTTCTGTCCTGAAGGCATTTTTAATACATAATCTTGAATAGAATAAGCTTTTTGACCATGTTTTGCCGCTAATTTATATGCGTCATCAATCAATTTTGCCATTTTGTTTTTGTCATTGTCCAAAGGTTTGTAAGTTAACTGAATCATTGCATTCAATTTCGGATAAAACACATATAGCCAATGCGGCTCAGCCCAACGAACGGTGTCAGGCTTCAAAACAGCTTGGGTTGAATATTGAAAACTAAATGGATGATTTTCAGTCATTTGCTGATATTGGGCCACCGGTAAGTCTATCCGATTATAGCCTTTGGGCTTCGGTACAAAGTCTGAAACATCATTTTTTTGACGACAATTTGAGAGCAATAAACAGCAAACCATTGGCAGTAAACAATTAAATACAATCGGTTTTGCGTTGATATTACGGCAAACAAGATTTTTTTTAGAATTGCAGGTTTTAATTTCGGTCATGATTTATCGTAACAGTTTTTATTGATGATTAACGATTAATCGCCCAATAAATTACCCAAACCACCCAATACTGAACCGCTTTCTTTATTTGTATTTCCGCCGTAAGGACTCACCGCACGAATTAATTTTGAAATTGGCATGGATTGAATCCAAACTCGTCCAGTTCCATGTACGGTGGCTAAGAAAATCCCTTCTCCGCCAAAAATCATTGATTTTAAATTACCTGCACGTTGAATGTCGTAACTTAAATTTTGTTCGAATGCCACAATACAACCCGTATCAATTCTGAGCGTTTCGTTATTTAATTGTTTTTCGATAATGGTTCCCCCAGCGTGGACAAATACCAAACCATCACCTTGTAATTTTTCCAAAATAAATCCTTCGCCTCCAAAAAATCCAGCGCCAATTTTTTGATTAAAAGTGATTGAAACCTTCGTTCCCAAAGCGGCACACAAGAAACTATCTTTTTGGGCAATGAGTGTATTACCTGGCAATGATGACAAATTAATGGGTATAATTGTGCCGGGATACGGCGCCGAAAAAGCCACTTTACGCTTGCCAATACCACGATTTGTGAAGTGAGTCATGAATAACGATTCACCAGTCAATAAACGAGAACCCGCTTGAAACAGTTTACCCATAACGGAATTATCACCATTTGAACCATCGCCCATTTTGGTCTCGAAATTTATTCCATCTTCCATATAACACATCGAACCCGCTTCCGCAATGACTGTTTCGTTTGGGTCGAGTTCAATTTCTACGAGTTGAATATCCTCGCCAATAATCTTGTAATCAATTTCATGTGAATTCATTGTCTTTTCAGTTTAAATTAATAAGTATTCGTTAAAAATTAGTTTTTGTTTGAAAAAGTTGCAACAGCTTGATTAATAAGGAGTTCCAATACGTTTGCCTAATAACTTTAAATCCTAAGCCCTGCTTAGCACAAAATAATCAATTTCAAATGATTGTCAATAATAATTTATCGCTAATTGGCTAAAAGAACCATTAAACGGTAATATTTGTAGGCAATTATCCGTAAGCAGTAAATAATAAATATTGTTTACTACCTACTGACAAACGCTTTTTACTGAAAACTGCCCACTTAAAACTCCTTATTGATGACTATCCAAAGCCCCTTGAACAACATCATAGAACTTCATTTTCAATGCTTCGATGTCAGCATTGGTCATGCCCACAGTTTCAATAGGTGGGTGGACGATTGCCCGAATTGTTTGTGGATAAACCGCAAAATCACCATCGTGCATTATCTTATAATTATTCAAGAGTGAAATGGGTACAATCGGAATCTGCTGTTTGATTGCCATCGCAAATCCACCATCTTTCAAGGGTAGCGACATCTTTGGGATGTTTTTTGACCAAATTCCTCCTTCCGGAAAAATCATTACACTTCGTCCACTCTGCAAAGCTTTTAAGGAACGATTCATGGAAGTTATTCTACTATTTTTATCATTTCTATCCACTTGGATATGTAATTTTGCGAAAATATACCCAAACAAAGGCACTCCTTTTATGGATGATTTTCCCACAAATGCAAAATAGTTTTTAATAATCATACCCATCGCCGCAATATCAACGTATGAGAAATGATTGGCACAAAAAACGTAAGTCTTGTTTAGGTCAGGTTTAAAGTCATATTGAACTTTGATAGCAATTCCAGCAATTGGGAAAAACATTTTACCCCACAAGCGATTTAAGTAATGAGCTTGGGGTTTCCACTCAGGTTTTTGTATAAATAACCAGAAAAATGGAAACAAGAGCACAAATAAAAAGATAAACCAAAAGGCTACCCAAAGAGTATAAATGAAGGTTAGGATACGCATGAAACAAAGATAATAGGTTTCGTTTTTAATTTGAAAAGGACATAAAATAAAAAAGGCTAACAGCCGCCACTGTTAACCGAAAAAGCATATCTGT
>JBBAKZ010000189.1:0-2247 GCA_040403275.1 Arcicella sp.
CCTTTTGAAAATCATGAATATTGATTTTGACCAAGCGAACAAATTGTTAATCATTGCGCTGATGATGGGTACGCCATTCTTTGTGTTATTTGGATGGTTATCGGATAAAGTGGGTCGTAAGCCAATTATGTTGGCAGGCATGTTATTGGCAGTAATATGTTACCGTCCAATTTATGAGAAAATGTACCAAACCGCTAATTTGAAAAATAAACAAGAAATTGTGGCGGAAACGAAAGTTGAAACCAAAAGAGAATTAGCACCTAGTTCAACGACAGATTCATTGATTACTACTACGACGAATAAATCTTACGTGGATGGAGCTAGTTATAAGGAAGTGAAAAAAGTAATGATTGTTGCGGGTGTAGCCGAAGCTGACCAACCCAAACCAGATATCACTAAAACGATAAAAATTAACGACTCAGACACTTGGACCTTGATTTGGATGATTTTTGTTCAGTTGATTTTTGTAACAATGGCTTACGGTCCGATTGCGGCATTTTTAGTTGAAATGTTCCCGGTGAAGATTCGTTACACGTCCATGTCATTGCCATATCACATCGGAAACGGTATTTTTGGTGGATTGATGCCAGCGATTGCTACGTATTTGGTAACAACGGCAAAAGATGCCAATACAGCAGCTGAAAAAGCAGGTCAAGCGGTGGTAAATGCTCAACCATATTTGGAAGGTTTGAAATACCCAATGATTGTGGCGGCGATTTGTTTTGTGGTTGGATTGATTTATATCAAGGAAGATAGAAGTGTGCGGGATTAGGAATTGAGTAAATGTCGAAATACAGTACATAATTATTTGATATTCAGATAAAATAAAACATAAAAAAATGAACGCAATTAAAAAAATATTAGGAATCGTTTGGATACTTTTAGCTTTGGCAACCGCCTACTTTGGTGTTGCGGTATTAGGACTTCCAAAATTTGCGACAGGCAAGCAAGAAGATTTAGTGTTTGGCATCATCATCATGATTGTCCTCACACCCATCATTACCGGTGGATTATTAATTTTTGGTAAATACGCTCTTTCGGGAGAGTATGATACAAAAGATTAATTGCTATCATAAAAATACTGAAACGTAGTTTTAGGGATAGATGTTTGGTTAAAATATGCCACAGAATCTTTGAGCAATCTGGAATCTTGGCATATTTTCTTTTTTAGACTATATTTTATTAGCAAGTATAGTTAATTGATTAATGAAATAATATAAATAATTGGCTAAATTGTACAAAATAAGCGATGAGCTTTGAGCAGTAAGCGATGAGTTTTGAGAAAAAAACAATAAACGGAATCATCGCTGACAATCTCAAAACTCATAACTCACCGCTATTTAAGCCCATGAAAGCACAAAAACTAGTATTAATTAGCCTATTATTCCTGATACTTTTTAATTTTCCTATGTTATCAATTTTTAATAACGGCGACAGTATTAACGGAATTCCAACGCTTTATGTGTATGTGTTTTTTGTCTGGATATTATTTATCGTGCTTGTTTTTAATATCATAAGAAAGGAGAATAAAGAAAACTCAGGAGATGAATAGTGTGATTTTGGTAATTGCCTCAGTGCTGTATTTAGCCTTTCTTTTTGGCGTGGCATACTGGGCAGAAAAGCAATCGGAAAAAGGGAAAAGTTTGGTGAGAAACCCATACATTTATGCCCTATCGTTGGCAGTTTACTGCACTGCTTGGACATTCTATGGCTCAGTGGGGCGGGCGGTTACCAACGGGATTGAATTTTTAGCCGTTTTTATTGGTCCAACCATCTTGATGCCCCTTTGGTGGATTGTCCTTCGGAAGATTATTAGAATTTGTAAAGTCCAGCGAATCACCTCAATAGCCGATTTTATTTCCTCTCGTTATGGCAAAAGTGCTACGCTTGGCGTGTTAGTTACGGTCGTGTGTATCGTAGGCATTTTGCCGTATATTGCCATACAATTAAAAGCAATTTCTAGTAGTTTTTTGATTGTTGCACGCTCTTCTGGCGAGTATAAGGGCAATGATTTATTTTGGAAAGATTTACCTTTTTATATTGCTCTAGCCTTATCGGTTTTTACCATTATTTTTGGAACTCGAAAAATTGATTCTACCGAACGCCACGAAGGAATGGTAACAGCCATTGCGGCAGAATCTATTATCAAATTATTAGCTTTTCTGACGATTGGTATTTTCGTAACCTACCTTGTTTTTGATGGATTTGGGGACATTTTTCAGAAAGCATCTTTAATTCCAGACCTGC
>JBBAKZ010000189.1:2257-6482 GCA_040403275.1 Arcicella sp.
GAAAAGCCTTCGTTTTTAATAGTGATGGAGACTTTTCAAATTGGTTTTGGCATATTTTTCTTTCGATGGCAGCAGTAATGTTTTTGCCACGTCAATTTCAAGTGGCAGTCGTTGAAAATGTGAATGAAAAACATCTCAATAAAGCCATGTGGTTGTTCCCTTTGTATATGTTGTTGATAAATATTTTCGTGATTCCGACCGCCTTAGCAGGAGAATTATTATTTGTCAATCAACACGTAAATCCAGATAGTTACGTGTTGGCAATTCCTTTAAAATTTAATCAAAAAATACTAACGCTTTTTACCTACATTGGTGTATTTTCAGCCGCAACCAGTATGATTATTGTTGAAACAATTGCCCTTAGTGTCATGATTTCCAATAACTTAGTAATGCCTACGGTACTGAGAAGTAAAAAATTACAGGATAGATTCAAGGGTAATTTGAGCAACTTGGTCAATAACATTAGAAGGACATCCATCGTGATGATTATTCTTTTATCGTATTTATATTACAAAACCATTGCCGAACATTATTCGTTGGTTTCTATAGGAATGGTTTCATTTACTGCCGTAGCGCAATTTACGCCCGCCATTATTGGGGGAATCTTTTGGAAAATGGGCAACCGAAAAGGAGCTTTAATTGGGTTGATTGTAGGTTCATTGATTTGGTTTTATACATTGGTATTGCCCTCTTTGGTGG
Organism: Arcicella sp.; assembly: GCA_040403275.1. Classification (GTDB taxonomy): domain Bacteria; phylum Bacteroidota; class Bacteroidia; order Cytophagales; family Spirosomataceae; genus Arcicella. Next base: position 2,957 of record JBBAKZ010000189.1, read on the forward strand.
GTGCGGGTTATTTTCCCCAATCAATTATGGATAATGGCTTGTGGGGATTTGAATTTTTAAAACCTTTTTCTCTCTTTGGATTGAAAGGTATGGATAATATATCTCATGGATTATTTTGGAGCTTATTGTTAAACTTAGGGTGTTATTTGTATTTTTCATTAACTAGAAAGGCTTCTTCCATCGAACATAATCAGGCCGTTATTTTTGTGGATATTTTTAAATATTCGGCTCAAATCGAAAACTCTTCCATTTGGCGTGGAACGGCTTATGTGCCTGATATTCAGATGCTTTTGAGTAATTTTTTTGGAGAAAGACGTTCAGAAAAAGTCTTGAGATTATTTGCTCAAAAAAATAAAATCAACCTGAATAGTGATGATAAAGCCGACCCTCGATTAGTCACTTATACTGAAAAATTGTTGGCGGGAGTAGTGGGCACGGCGTCGGCTCGAATTATGATTTCTTCTATCTCGAAAGAAGAAAAAATTTCTACGGAAGAAGTAATTAGTATTCTGAAATCATCGCAAGAATTATTAACCGCCAATAAAAACTTACGAAAAAAATCGTTAGAACTAGAAAAGGCAACCTCCGAATTGAAAAATGCGAATGAAATTTTACAACGTACCGATAAATTAAAAGACGATTTTCTAACCACAGTGGCGCATGAAATCCGAACGCCACTCACGTCAATCAGGGCTTTATCGGAAATTGTTTTTGATAATCCCGACATGGAAATTGAAGAAAGAGAACATTTTTTGGGAACCGTCGTAAAAGAATCTGACCGTTTAGGTAGATTGATTAATCAGGTGTTGGATTTAGAAAAGTATGAATCAGGCAAACAAAAATTGAATATCGAAGAAGTTGATATTCAAGATATAATAAAAGATTCGGTTAATACTTTATACCAGCAAGCGAAGGAAAAAGGCATTAAAATTGTATTCATGCCCGACCGTTTTGCCCCTAGGTTCGAGGCAGATAGAGATAAATTAATTCAAGTGGTGGTGAATCTTTTATCCAATGCCATCAAATTTTGCCAACCCGAAAAAGGAGAAATCACCATCGCAACGCATTATGTAGAAGGCTGTATTTATACAAGCATACAAGATAATGGGGTAGGAATTGACAAGAAATTTCAACGATTAATTTTCGATAAATTTTTCCAAGCGGAAGACCAAACCGTGAAAAAACCAAGGGGAAGCGGCTTAGGATTGGCCATTTCTAAGAAAATCATTGAACTTCACAACGGACAAATTTGGCTGGAAAGCATGGTTGGAAAAGGTTCAAAATTTACATTTATGATTTCGGTTGTTTAAAATTCGGTGAACGGTGAACGGTTAAGTGTGAACGGTGAACGGGGAAAAAACCATGAGTTCACTATACCGTTTTCCGTTTGCCGTGAACCGTTCACCGTTCACCTTTTACCGTTCACCGTAAACCGTTTACCAATAAAAGATATGAAAGAATTAATAAAAGTATTAATCGTAGATGACGAGCCGAGTATTTTGATGTCCTTGGAATTTCTGATGAAAAAAGAAGGCTATCAAGTATTTATTGCCCGTGACGGCTCCGAGGCCATGGATATCATCGAAAAAGAAGTGCCTTCCATTATACTTTTGGACATTATGATGCCCAATGTTGATGGATATGAAGTGTGCCATTCAGTCAAAAATAGCCTTCGTTTCGAACATATTAAAGTCATTTTTCTAAGTGCCAAAAATAAGGAAGTTGATATGGCAAAAGGCTATGCAGTTGGGGCGGATTTATACGTAACGAAGCCTTTTTCAACCAGAACATTAGTGGCAAAAGTGAATGCTTTAGCCATCAATGTAGTGACCGGAATTACAAGAGTGGATTGATGAATTTATGGTTTACCAGATAACAAAACAAATGAAATATCAAGAAAAGTATAACCACAGTATCACCAATAGAGAGCAGTTTTGGGCGGAACAAGCCGATAAAATTACTTGGTTTAAAAAACCAGAAACCATTCTTTCACAAGATGAAAACGGTTTTTATCGTTGGTTTGAAGGCGGGAAACTCAACACCGCTTATTTAGCTCTTGATTATCACGTAGAAAATGGTCGTGGCGAACAAAATGCCCTGATTTATGATTCGCCCGTAACGAATTCTGTTAAAAAATACACCTTTAGACAACTGCGTAATGAAGTAGCAAAATTGGCAGGCGGACTGAAAAGTTTGGGCGTTGAAAAAGGCGATACCGTTGTAATTTATATGCCGATGGTCCCCGAAGCGGCGATGGCAATGTTGGCCTGTGCCAGAATCGGAGCCATTCATTCGGTGGTTTTTGGCGGTTTTGCTTCCACTGAATTAGCCATTAGAATAGACGATGCGAAGCCCAAAGTCATTATTTCGGCCTCGTGTGGAATTGAATTTGACAAGATAATTCCCTATAAACCACTCTTGGATGATGCCATCGAAAAGGCAGAATATAAGCCCAAACATACCGTAGTTTTACAACGTCCACAAGCCATAGCAACGATCATTGACGGACGTGATATTGATTTTATTGAGCTTCAAAATAATGCACAACCCGCTGATTGTGTGGATGTTGATGCTACAGACCCACTTTATATTCTCTATACTTCTGGCACAACGGGTAAACCCAAAGGAATTGTTCGTGATAATGGTGGACACGCCGTGGCGATGCATTATTCGATGGAAGATATTTACAATGTAAAACCTGGTGATGTCTTTTGGGCGGCCTCGGATGTGGGCTGGGTGGTTGGACATTCCTATATTATTTACGCTCCTTTGATTTATGGTTGTACTACTATTTTCTTTGAAGGAAAACCCATTCGTACGCCCGATGCAGGCACATTTTGGCGAGTAATTGAAGACCATAAAGTCAACTGTTTTTTCACCGCACCCACCGCATTTAGAGCCATTCGTAAAGAAGACCCAGAGGCTGAATTAATGAAAAAATATGACCTTAGTTCATTAAAAAGCATTTTTGTGGCTGGCGAACGTTGCGACCCACCTACCTTGGAATGGTTGCAATATATTTCAAAATTACCCGTGATTGACCATTGGTGGCAAACAGAATCGGGCTGGGGAATGGTGTCAAATATGATGGGTGTTGAAGAATTTCCGGTAAAAATGGGTTCGGCAACCAAGCCCGTTTGTGGTTTTGAATTAAAGATTTTGAACGAAGCGGGTGAAGAAGTAAAAGCCAACGAAGAAGGGTTTATTTGCATAAAATTACCGATGGCACCGGGCAGTTTACCCACACTTTGGAACGATAATGAACGATATAAAGCGTCATACTTGAATACTTTTGAGGGGTATTACCTCACGGGCGATGGCGGATATATAGATGAAGAAGGTTATGTATATGTAATGGGGCGAGTGGATGACGTAATTAACGTGGCAGGACATCGACTTTCAACGGGTTCGATGGAAGAAATTATTGCCTCACATCCAGCCGTAGCGGAGTGTGCAGTCGTGGGTATTGCGGATGAATTGCGTGGACAAAGACCCCTTGGTTTTGTGATACTGAAAGCCGGTCAGA
>JBBAKZ010000190.1:0-6457 GCA_040403275.1 Arcicella sp.
AATTATCGGCAGATGATGATGATGCCGATGATGATGCAGGATTTTCGGATGAAGAAGATGAGGACGGAAATCCAATTCCAAAACCGAAAGCAAAAGCCAAAAAATCACCCAAAGCAAAAGGGAGAAAAAGTATTGAGCCAGAGCCAATCGAACAATGCGTTTCGATGGTGCGCCAGATTGCCATTTTAGGATTTTTGGAGAAAGATGTTGAGAACTATGGTATCTTGAAATTATCAGAAAAAGGTCGAGATTATATCAAAGATTCGTTTCCACTAACGCTTTCAAAAGACCATGATTACGACAATGAAAAGATTATTGAAGACGAAGAAAAGGAAGCAGCAGGGGGCGGAGGTTCGCATGATGTTGCCTTGTTTGAACTGCTAAAAAATCTTCGCAAGAAATTAGCCAAAGAGAAAAATCTGCCTCCTTACGTAATTTTCCAAGACCCATCTTTGGAAGAAATGGCCACCACTTACCCAACCACCAAAGATGATATGGCAAATATCAACGGTGTAGGAATGGGAAAAGTGGTCAAGTTTGGTCGCCAGTTCATTGATTTGATTAAAAAATACGTTGATGATAATGAGATAGAAACGGCTTCGGAGGTTGTGGTTAAATCGGCGGTAAATAAATCAAAAATCAAGATTCATATTATCCAACAAGTGGATAGAAAAGTTGATTTAGATATTATTGGCGAGCAGAAAGAATTGGGGATGTCCGAACTCATTGAAGAGATTGAGCATATTTGTTATTCTGGAACAAAATTGAACTTGGATTATTATATTAATCAAGTAATTGAGCCTGATAAACAAGAAGAAATTTACGAATATTTCATGGATTCTGATACAGACAGCATTGCGATTGCCATGGAAAAGTGTGATATTGAAGATATTACGGAAGAAGAATTAAGGTTGATGAGAATTAAGTTTTTGAGTGAAATGGCTAATTAATTATTGGCTGTTAGCTTTCGGCTGTTGGCTTTCAACTTTAAAAAATCAACCTTTGGGATGTTTTAAAGTTGAATGTTAAAAGCCGAAAGCTGAAAGCCTGCAGCTAAACAAAAATAAATGAATACACTAATATTAGGTTCGGGTGGACGTGAACATGCTTTTGCTTGGAGAATAGCCCAAAGCCCCCTTTGTGATAAATTATTTGTTGCCCCAGGGAATGCTGGAACAGCACAATTTGCTACTAATTTATCAATTGGATACAATGATTTTGAAAAAATTGCAGAAGCCGTTATTTCAAACCAGATTGAACTCGTCATCGTAGGTCCAGAAGAACCTTTGGTGAAAGGTATTCGTGATTATTTTCAGTCGAGAGAAGAGTTGAAAAACGTTTTGATGGTCGGCCCTGATTCAAAAGGAGCTATGTTGGAAGGTTCAAAGGATTTTTCTAAGAATTTCATGGTAAAATACGGAATTCCAACGGCAAAATCTCAGACGTTTACCAAAGATACTTTGCAAGAGGGTTTAGATTACCTTGATACGCAAAAAATCCCCATCGTCTTGAAAGCTGATGGACTGGCCGCCGGAAAAGGCGTTATTATTGCCTTGACTTTAGATGAAGCCAAAGAATCACTAACCGAAATGTTGGTAGATGCCAAATTTGGCGATGCCAGTAGGAAGGTCGTTATTGAAGAATTTTTAACTGGAATTGAGTTGTCAGTTTTTGTTTTAACGGACGGAAAATCGTACAAAATTCTGCCCGAAGCCAAAGATTATAAACGTATCGGTGAAGGAGATACAGGATTGAATACGGGCGGAATGGGAGCGGTCTCTCCCGTGCCATTTGCTAACGAAAAATTCATGAAAGCGGTTGAAAATGACGTGATTATTCCAACAATTGAAGGTCTAAAAAAAGAAGGGATTGATTATAATGGATTCATTTTTATTGGTTTAATGAACCACGAAGGCGAACCACAAGTGATTGAATATAATGCTCGTATGGGCGACCCCGAAACGGAAGTAGTTTTGCCAAGAATAGAATCTGATTTTATGTCATTGATGATTGCAACGGCTAAAGGTGAATTGCACGAGACAGAATTGAACATTAGCAAACAACACGCCGTGACGACGGTAGTAGTGGCTGGAGGTTATCCAGGAGATTATAAAAAAGGCGATGTTATTGTGGGGTATGATTCAGTGACAGATGCTAATATTTTTCATGCAGGAACAAAATTAGAAGGTAAATTAGTCGTTACTAATGGAGGACGAGTAATGGCATTAACGGGTATGGCGAATACGCTTGAGATGGCTATTCAAAAATCGCAAAAAGCTGCTCATGACGTGCTTTTTGATGGAAAATACTATCGTAAAGATATTGGGTTGGATGTGTTGAGGTATTGAAAATTAAAATTTTGCAATTCTCAATATAACTGATTTACCTTACGAAATAAATAAATAAAATTATGGGATGTAAATCGTGTTCTTCGGGAAGCTGCGGAACTAAAAATAAAGAAGACGGAAAGAAAGTTGGTGGTTGCGAAAACAATGGTGCTTGTGGCACGGGTGGATGTAACAAAATGAATGTGTTTGACTGGTTGTCGAATATGGATGTACCGACTTTTAGTAAATACAATGTCGTAGAAGTAAAATTTAAAGGTGGACGCAAGGAATATTTCCGAAATGTCAATCAGGTTGAGTTATATTCTGGTGACCCCGTGATTGTGGATGTTCCGAGTGGGCATCACTTGGGATTTGTATCTTTGCAAGGCGAATTAGTGCGTTTGCAATTGCTCAAAAAAGGCATTAAAGATAACGACGAAATCAAGACCATCTACAGGAAAGCCAACGACAAAGACCTTGAAAAACATGAGCAAGCGGTTGCTCGTGATTATCCAACGATGTATCGTTCTCGTGAAATTGTTAAGGAATTAAAGTTGAATATGAAGCTCTCAGATGTGGAATTTCAGTCTGATAATACCAAAGCTATTTTTTATTATTCTTCTGACGACAGGGTAGATTTTCGTGAATTAATCAAAACACTGGCGGGAGAGTTTAAAGTTAGAATTGAGATGAAGCAAATTTCGCTTCGTCAAGAGGCCGGTCGTGTGGGTGGAATTGGGGTTTGCGGACGTGAATTATGCTGTTCTACATGGCTTACTGACTTCAAAAACGTAACTACGTCGGCAGCTCGAGATCAAAGTCTTGCCTTAAATCCTGTAAAACTTTCTGGGCAATGCGGGCGTTTAAAATGCTGTTTGAATTATGAATTAGAGACCTACATGGATGCTCTGAAAGACATTCCGACCATTGAAAAACCGATTCAAACCATTAAAGGAGACGCCTTTTTACAGAAAACCGATATTTTCAAACGTATTATGTGGTTTGGATACAGAGGCGAAGAAAGCAATTGGATTCCTGTAACGGTAGATAGAGTTCAAGAGATTTTAGCTTTAAATGCGAAAGGAGAAAGACCACAAACAATTGATGGCGCAGAATCAGCAAAAATTGAATTAGAATTAGAAAAAGGTTCGGGGCCATTGAATGCCGATTTGGATAAGATGGACCGAAAATATGGCGGAGGTAAAAAGAAATTCGAGAAGCCGAAGTTCGACCGTCCAGATTTTAAACAAGATCGAAAAGAATTTGTGCGTCCAGAAAGGAAAGATTTTAAGCAAAATTCAAGTAATCAGCGCCCAGAAAGAAAAGATTTTAAACAAGAAGCCAAAACGGAGGCTAATAAGCCGCAAACGGCAAATATTCTAGTAAATCAAGCGGTTAAAGTTCAAGGAGAAAACGGTTCTCCACAAGGACAAAAAGGCAATCAAAGACCACCGCAAGGGCAAAAAGGGAATAAACCAAATCCAAATCAGCAACGTCCGTTTGGACAGGTATCGAATGGAGAAGGGCAACAACCAAAGCCTCAGCAAAATCAGCCACGCCCGCAGGGACAGGCAGTGAATGGCGAAGGTCTTCAACCAAAGCCTCAGCAAAATCAGCCACGTCCGCAAGGAAATGGTGGGCAACAGCCAAAACCTCAAAACGCACAAGGACAGCAGACAAATGGTGAAGGGCAGCGGCCAAAGCCACAAAATCAGCCACGTCCACAGGGACAACCAAAACCGCAGAATCAGCTACGTCAGCAAGGAAATGGGCAAGGGCAACCAAAACCACAAAACCAGCCACGTCCGCAAAATCAGCAGGGAGAAGGGGAAAAACAACAAGGACAACCGAAACCACGACACCCTCAAAATCATCAGGGTGGCGGGAATAAAAATAATCAAAAGCCTAACCATACGCCTCCTGGGAATAAGGATGGAGAGGTTTCTTAAAATTTATTAATTTTCAATAAATTATGCTTAATGTTCAATGTTCAAGTGAAAACTGCAATCCGAATTTGCTTGAATATTGTTCATTGAACATTGAAAGCGGAACACCGCCCGCTTGAAAATTATTTTTGTTTTAACGCTCATAAAATGAAAATAATGACTCGCTCATTCTGTATACTTCTATTGACTTTTATTTTCCTTTCCTCGTGCGATACAAACACGATTTTGAAAGACAATTATGATATTCCAGAGGCAAAATGGTTGATAAGAGATTCACCTTCTTTCACTTTTGAAGTGACGGATATTGAAGCAACTTATAATGTGTTTTATAATGTTAGAAATAATAGAAATTATCTTTATCATAATCTCTATTTAACGCATTATTTAACCGCTCCAAACGGTAAAATAATCCATCAACATTTAGATGAAATTATTCTTTTCGACCCAATTACGGGTAAACCTTCTGGCGAGGGATTGGGTGATATTTATGACCATAAAGTCTTGGCTTTTAAGGATTTTAAGTTTTCTCAGAAGGGAAAATATAAGATAAAACTTAGTCAATACATGCGTCAAAATCCATTGCTGGATATTGTGAGTGCAGGTTTTTCGATTGAAAAAAATAAGTAAAGTAAGGTCCTAAAAAATGCTTAGAATTGTCAACTTTATTTGACAATTCTAAGCATTTTTTTGTAAAAACTAATCAAATTATACGCTTATTTTTGACTAACATGGCCAGTAAGCCTAAAATCGGTCCAATAGCAAGAAATACAAATAAATACTCAGTGCTCACCACTTCGGTAAGTCTGCCGAATAATTGAATACTAATAATGGTCAAGGAAAAACCGACGCAATTAGTAATGGTTAATAAAGTGCCTTTGCTTTCAACTGGAGCATTTTGAGCGACCAATGTTGAAAACAAAGGAGAATCTGCAATAACGACCATTCCCCAAAAAAGTAGGAAAAAAAACAGTAAACACTCATTTGCGTGCGTAAGGAATAGGGGAGATATAAGGCAACAGCAAGTAGATAAAAATAAAGCGGAAATGGCTACTTTTTTAGAGCCAAAATGTTCGGAAAGAAATCCACTCACAACACAAGCCACTGAACCACAGGCAATTATGATAAAAGACCATTGAGAAACATTGATTTCTGCTAAATGATTTTTAGTTTTATAAGTCAAAATTAAAGCGGGTAAAAACGCCCAAAAAGTGTATAATTCCCACATGTGGCCAAAATATCCTAAAGCTGGTTTTCGGAAGGTTTGAATCTTAAAACCTTTTGAAATGGCCTTAAAATCTATCTTTTTACCAACTGTTGAAAACTCACCTTTGGGTACAAAACATAACATCATCAAACCACCCAAAACTGAAAGACTTGAAGTGGAGAATAGCACAAATTTCCACGAATAATGGGTATTGAAACCTTTCAAAAAATGCGGAAAAGCAGTTCCCAAAACCAAAGCACCGACTAATAATCCCAGCGATTTTCCCAGCCCTTTTTGATAATGGTCGGAAGCAATTTTCATACCTACGGGATAAATCCCCGCTAAGAAAAACCCCGTTAGAAAGCGTGAAATTAGCAAAATTAGTTCATCGGTATTCAAAATTATGATACTAATATTACAAAATGCGGCCAATAAAGAACACACAAAAAATATCCGAGTTGCCACAAATCTGTCAACAATTCCAGCAAGGGCAAAAACGAAAGTCCCCGTAATAAATCCAAACTGAACGGCGCTAACAAAATGAGCGAGATTATTAGATTGGAGATGGAAATGTATGGCTAAATCGGGTAAAATAGCGTTTCCCGCAAACCACAGAGAAGTACAAAAAAATTGGGAAATGACGATGACGGGTAAGATTTTTTTCATGCAGGAAATTTAGGCATTGTAGGGTTAAAATGAAACAAAAAAGCCAAATACACCTTTTTTTTGAGGGAATTTGGCTATTTGTATCTTTCGGCGTTTACTCTTACAATGGGGATATTTAAACCTCTTTCAATTTATAATTTTTCTTCAATGCCACAATTAATCCTTCACCTGTCTTTTTTAAGTCTTGTTTTAAGAAAATCAAACGGCTTCTTGAAGTGTTCAAATATTGAATATAACCCGCCAACTGCCTAAGTAAAAATTTATCATCTGAAATGGTTAAACTAACATCTTTAGTAGGCTTATTTTTTACTTTC
>JBBAKZ010000191.1:0-5098 GCA_040403275.1 Arcicella sp.
TGCAACTGTTGCGTTGAATGGCGCAAAAAACGCAGGAATTCTCGCAATTCAGATGTTAGGCATTGAAAATCAGGAAATTGCTATTAAATTGCAATCCTATAAAACTGAACTGAGTGAAAAAGTGGCAGAAATGGTTGCTGAATTAAAATCAAAAAACTAAACTTTTTCTTTTTAACGAACCCTAAATATCCTTACAATCATGGAAGAAAACCGCAATCCTCGCCCCATTGAAGAAACTTCAAAACTTCCCACTATTACCTTATTTGTGCTAATTGCTATGGTTATTGCGCTACTTTTTGTGGGTTGGCAATCAATGAAAGATGACGGAGTAAAGGAAGATGAATTAGTTAGTAAACGTCCCAATTCCGTGGCCATCTCTGGACAAGATGGTGCCGATGCTGTGGTAATTCCACAGCCCTTAGAAGAAACTGGTGAGGATAATGTGGCAAAAGATGAAAAAACAAAAGAAGACAAGCAAGTAGCGGAGAAAAAAGTAGAGACCAAAAAGGAAGAAGCTGTTAAAAAGGAAGAAAAACCTAAAGAAGAACCAAAGAAAGTGGAGATTCCGAAAGGCGAAACCATCTCACACACGGTTCAATCGGGCGAGACATTTTACGGAATTGCGAATCGTTACCATTTGAGTAAATCAGCGCTTCAAGCCATGAATGCAGATGTAAACCCCGATGGCATTAAAGTGGGGTTTACCAAATTGAATGTTAAGATTCAGACTATTCATACCGTTGGGCCTGGCGATGTTCTCAGAGTCGTTGCTCAGAAGTATGGCGTAAGTAAACAAGCTTTGATGGATGCTAATAAGAAGACGAAAGATATGTCGGAACGGGGAGAAAAATTAATTATTCCCTTGAAATAGAAAACAAAAAATCCTTTGTTTTTAAGCAGAGGATTTTTTTATGTTACAATCTTGAAGCGATACCGTCATGAATTTGTTCTAAGGTTTCGTGCAAACCAAAGGTCCAATTCCAAGTTGGATAATGTGCTTTAAATTTTGACAAATCTGAAATATACCAAATGTGGTCGCCTACACGATTTGTTTCCGAGTAGCTATAACTCATTTTTTTACCCGTCAATTCTTCGCAAATCGCAATACCTTCCAACATTGAACAATTCGCAAAACGTCCTCCACCAGCATTATAAACTTCGCCAGCCCGTGGATTTTGGTAGAAATGCCAGAACATATTTACTAAATCGTACGAGTGAATATTATCACGAACTTGTTTTCCTTTATACCCAAAAATTGTGTAGTGATTTCCTGTGATGGCACATTTCATTAAATACGCTAAGAAACCATGCAATTGCGTTCCCGAGTGATTGGGTCCCGTTAGACATCCGCCTCTGAATACACCCGTTTTCATGCCAAAATATCTACCATATTCTTGCACCAATACATCGGCTGCTACTTTTGAAGCGCCAAACAATGAGTGTTTTGTATGGTCAATGCTGTGTTTTTCGTCGATACCATTCGCAAAATAGGGATGATTGGCATCAATTTCAAAGCGAGTTTCGGTTTCGATTAAAGGTAAATAATTTGGATTATCTCCGTAAACTTTATTCGTAGACGTAAACATAAAAACCGCCTCTGGACAATGCTGCCGAGTCATCTCCAACATATTTAATGTTCCGTTGGCATTTACCGTAAAATCGGTAAAAGGTTCTTTAGCGGCCCAATCGTGAGATGGTTGCGCTGCGGTGTGCAAAACACAGGTAATATCCGTTCCGTATTCTTTGAAAATTACTTCTAATTGTGAAACCTCACGAATATCTGCTTGATAATGTTTATAATTTGAAAATTGTTCTTCCAAACGACTACGATTCCAAGCGGTAGAAGCTTCTTCACCGAAAAAATATTGACGCATATTATTATCTATGCCAATGACCAAATCAAATTTATCTGAAAAAAATTTAACGGCTTCGCTCCCAATTAAGCCAGCTGAGCCCGTAACAATTGCAATATTCATTGATTTTCTGAGTTATGAGGTATTTTATTGAAATACAAAAAGCGTTACGAAAATTCGCAACGCCCTATAAAAGTAAAGTAAAACTTTGAGATTATTAAATCTCGAAAAACTAATTACCTTGAGCATTGGTGCTGTCGTTGAAAAGTTTTTCACGAATTTTATTAGCTCTTACCTCATTCTCGGGCTTAGCTGCATATTTATTTTTTGTCTGACGGGCAGCTGAATCTGGATGTACTGCATAAACATATTGGTCTTGTTCATTAAGATCTACTTGCTTAATTGTGTTGTTTTTTTGGTAGTCACAAGCAGTGGCTAAAAAAGCAATGGCAAAAGCGGCTAAAATATTTTTACGATTCATGTTGAGTAAATTCAGTATTAATTAGACAAATTTAATGCAGTATCGTTAATTAAAAAAATATTTATGCTTAGTTATTGATTGTTAACCCATTGTTTTGGGATTATTCTTAGTTTAATTATATTCTTTCATCATTATCCTTAATTGTTTAGACAAAATTCCTTAAACTTTATATTTTTTAAAGTAAAAGTTTAAACTTTACACAAATATTTTCAAAAAAACTTGACATTCTCAATTATTGGCGTTAACATTGTGCAACATTTCACTTGCCTGTGATTTCTCCCGTTAATACGCTGATTTACAATCGTTTAACGTCAATTTTCCACCTCGTACCCAATTTTCCCAATTTGATCGTAATTTTTACTATCTTTTTTATTAAGAAATTCCGTTATTCCAGTTAACCACAAAATCGCAGAGTTTTTACTTTGATATAATTATTTTATAATTCCTTATGCACAAAATTGAAGAATTAGACATGATGCTCATCTCTGAGCTGATTGTGCTTGCCAGAAAGTATGCCATTCCTGAGATTAATGACCTTCCAAAAAAAGAGCTTATCTACAAGATACTTAATAAACAGGCGGTATTGCCACAAAAAGACCGCAAACCTGCCATAAACGATACTATGCAAGACGATAACAGACCAGAAAGAAAAGTGAGGAAAGAGATTGCTCCGACAACAGATGCCCCACGCCCCAAAAGAACACGCATCGCAAAAGATGAAAATGAAATAACAGCTTCTGGAAGTCCTTCAGTAACTGAGCCTGCGTATATACCAGAACCGACAAAAACAAGAATTGTAAATAAACCTAAATCAGTCGAAGAAGTAGTAATAGAAGCTAATTCTTACGACTTTGACGAGGAGCCAATTGTAGATTTTCCGAGTGATATTGAAGCAGATTTTTCGGTGGATACTTCTTTTATTACACCAGACGAGCATTCTGGACTTCCACAAGAGCCTGAAACTCGTCAAGAATCACGTCAATCAGTAAATGGATTTAAAAAGCCTATTTACAATCAAGCCATTCGTGAATTTGATGGCATTATTGAGAATGAAGGCGTTTTAGAGATTATGCAAGATGGGGGCTACGGATTTTTACGTTCAGCAGATTATAATTATTTAGCTTCACCCGATGATATTTATGTGTCACCTTCTCAAATTAAATTATTCGGTTTGAAAACGGGTGATACCGTTCGTGGCGCAATTCGTCCACCAAAAGAGGGAGAGAAATATTTTGCTCTTTTACGAGTAGAATCAGTTAATGGCAAAACCACCGAGGAGATTCGTGATAGAATTCCATTTGAATATTTAACGCCCTTATTTCCAGAAGAAAAATTAAAATTATCCTCTCGCCCAGACCAATTTTCAACTCGTATTCTTGATTTGTTTGCTCCTATTGGAAAAGGACAGCGGGGCATGATTGTTGCACAACCAAAAACGGGTAAAACGGTATTACTTAAAGAGATAGCGAATGCCATTTCTAAAAACCATCCCGAAGTGTATTTGTTAATTTTGTTGATTGATGAACGCCCTGAGGAGGTTACCGATATGCAGCGTAGTGTGCGTGCGGAGGTGATTGCTTCTACTTTTGATGAACAGGCAGAACGCCACGTAAAAGTTGCCAGTATTGTCTTGGAAAAAGCAAAACGGATGGTTGAATGTGGACACGATGTGGTAATTCTATTGGATTCGATTACTCGCTTGGCACGTGCGTACAATACGGTGATTCCATCATCAGGAAAGATTCTTTCGGGAGGTGTGGATGCGAATGCTTTGCACAAACCAAAACGTTTTTTCGGAGCGGCTCGTAATGTTGAAAATGGTGGTTCATTAACCATTATTGCCACCGCTTTGATTGATACAGGCTCAAAAATGGACGAGGTTATCTTTGAAGAATTTAAGGGTACTGGTAATATGGAATTACAATTAGACCGTAAATTATCGAACCGTAGAATGTATCCTGCCATTGATATTACCGCTTCTGGAACCCGTAGAGAGGATTTGTTGATGGATAAAGAGACTTTGCAAAGAGTTTGGATTTTAAGAAAACACATGAGCGACATGAACTCGGTGGAGGCGATGGAATTCCTGCAACAGCAAATGAAAGGAACCAGAACGAATGAAGAGTTTTTAGTTTCGATGAATCGATAGTTTTAGGGGTTAGGGATTAGGTTTTAGGGGTTGGGGAATGATAGAAGCATTTTAAACTTCTCGAAAGTTTTTTGACTTTTGAGAAGTTCTTTTACAAAACCTTTCTTAAATTTGCCAAACAAATCGGGATGTGGCGCAGTCCGGTAGCGTACACGTCTGGGGGGCGTGAGGTCGCAGGTTCAAATCCTGTCATCCCGACAAAATTACTTTCAAACCGCTTCAAAAGCCTTCAAATGGCATTTTGAAGCGGTTTTTTGTTTTGGTTGGATTTGGAATGTTTCAGTTTTATTCGTATATATGTTTCATATTTGTTTCAGTAAAAACTAAAATGTTTCAGTAAATTGGCAGACAATCTATCCATGAAGTTTCTCCTTACTCCGCAAAATGAGAAAAAAGGAGAATCAATAATTGTACTTCGCATCCTATACAATCGGCAGAAAGCTGAACTTTCCACGAAAATATCAATATCTCCGAGCAATTGGGACGAAGCAAAACAGCGTGTTAAAAAAGACAAACGCATCAATGAAGAACTGGCTTCCATTGAAGGACGGATAGTTGAGATTAAAAATAAACTTCGCTTCGCTATTCTGACAAGCCAATCTCTGCCAAAATCCT
>JBBAKZ010000191.1:5108-6443 GCA_040403275.1 Arcicella sp.
GATGTTTACACAGGAGCATCAAAAACAAATAGCTTCGTGGTCGAATTTTATGAGGAAGTTCTCAGTAAAAAAGAACGGATGCCAACAAGTGAAGTTTCAGAAGGGACAATTGGTAATTATCGTGCTACGCTCAAACACCTTAAAAATTTTATGGCAACCAAGAAATTAAAGGATTTAGCCATTGAGCAATTAGACTACAAATTTTTATCCGATTGGGACTTTTATTTAATGACAATCATTGACCCACAAAAAGGAAAGCCAATGGAACGCAATACTGCCAATAAACAGCACCAACGTTTAAAGGCTATCTTAAATATTGCAATAAAAGAGGGGATTTTGGCAAAACAACCTTACAGCACTTTTCCATTAAAATTTACAAAAGCCCATAGGGATTTCTTGACTGATGATGCACTAAATAGGCTCAAAGAAAGTGATTTAGGAGGGAATTATAGTCTTCAAAAAATAAGAGACATTTACCTATTTTCTGTTTACACAGGCTTGCGTTATGGTGATGCTTTGGGTTTACAACTTATCAATATTGTCAAACGTTCAGATGGAAGTTTATGGTTAAATTTTACGCAAGAAAAAATTGATGATTACTCTCAAATGTTACCTTTACTCAATCCTGCAATTGAAATTATTAATAAGTATGATAATTATACAGACAGAAAAGTTGCAGGATTTATACTACCACAGATTTCTAATCAAAAGTTAAATTCGTACCTTACAGAAATTGCGAAAATGGTAAGTATTGATAAGAAATTAACCCATCATACGGCACGACATACATTCGCAACAACTGTAACATTATCTAATGATGTACCGATTGAAGCTGTTAGCACCATGCTGGGGCATAAGTCGATAAGAACCAAGCAAATCTATTCAAAAATGACTAACAATTATTTAAAAAGTCTTACGGATAAACTCAACGAAAAACTATGACTGACCAACCAAGAAAAACAAAGAAAATAGCTATTGAAATTTATTAGGATGAAGAATCAGATTTTTTATTGTCGTTGATTAATTTATCAAATGATGAAGCCTGTAAAGATTTATTGATAAATAAGATAGCTCCAAAACCAGTAGATTATCAAATTATTCAGAAAATGCTTACTGAAAGCGTTGTTAAGGGGTACAGGAATGAATTGAAAAAATTTTGGCAGTATTTCAAAACATCAGCAAAGCACAATAATTCAAGATTTTATTTAGAAATAACAGGGGAAACTTACAATCAATTTCATCAAAGAGAAATAAGTCTTTGGTCAGGAATTATATTTGGGGTTTTCAATTCATTCAAGGAATTGTCAAGGAATAAAGTAATTGAGATAAATTATT
>JBBAKZ010000192.1:0-6403 GCA_040403275.1 Arcicella sp.
CAGCACCATCTGTTTCTGACGAGTAATTTCTTGACTAACGCCAGTAATTCTCTCCGCTCGGTCGAATGAATTTTATGCGCCTTCGTATTGCTTATCAAATATATAAACCGCCGCTTGTTCGATATGGTACTCAGCTTTAGTAGGATTTTGGGAAATAAGATTTTGGTAAACTCGGGCGGCTTGTTCATACTTCCGTTTACGCACGTACAAATCTGCTAAAAGTTCTCCGTAAGATGCGTTTTCGGGGTCTTGTTGAACGGCTTTCTCGGCAAAAAGAATGGCATTTTCTTCGTCTTTTAATTTTTGATAATTATTGGACAAAGCGTAGAAAATACCCCCATTCTCGGGTGTAATTTCTAGTGCTTTTTGATAAGAAGGAATCGCCTTTTCGTAATCTTCCATCATGTAATATTTCATCCCTTCGGTAAAATAAAACTCGGCTTCTTGCAATTGTGATACGGTAGGTTCTCCTTTTTTCTTTGTATTAGCATCTCGCTTCTGAGCAAAGCACAAGGAGTTGGTTATCAATGAGATAACTAATATATGAAGAATATTTTTTAATCTAAATGTCATGATTATTTTGCAGATACGCTAAAGACAAAATGCGACTTGAAAATTATGGAGCAATCTACAAAACATAATTTTCTGCAATTTAATAAAAATACAGCTAATTGATTATCGTACTGTGTTTACTAATGAAATTATTAGCAAATTTAATGCGTGTACTTAACGAAAAGGTGCTGAAAATGGTATTATTTTCTGCTAAAATAGGTTGCATAAGTGTAGATTTGATTATTTTTTGGAAAAGTTGTCATACCTTGACAATGAAAACAAGCGTACATTTGTATTAGTTTTTACTTTTACTTAAAACTTATTATTTAATTCAAAATCATGCAAGACTTAAATTCAGTGATGTTTCAAGCGGCAGAAGCATTCAAAAAATACCGTAAATTTTCTGGAAAACAAAAAGCAATATTTTTAAGAGCTATTGCTGAAGAAATTGAAGCTTTGGGAGTGGATTTGATTCACACGACTATGCAAGAAACCAATCTGCCCGAAGGCAGATTAATGGGCGAACGAGGACGGACAATTTTTCAATTAAAAATGTTTGCTGACCTCTTGGACGAAGGTTCATGGGTTGAAGCACGAATAGATTCAGCCAACTTAAGTCGTCAACCCATTCCGAAGGTAGATATTCGCAAAATGTTGGTTCCAATGGGTACAGTGGCCGTTTTTGGAGCGAGTAATTTTCCATTTGCCTATTCAACTGCGGGCGGAGATACCGCTTCAGCACTGGCTTCGGGCTGTCCCGTGGTAGTGAAAGGACATCCCGCTCATGCCCGTACATCTGCGATGGTTTCAGAAGCGATTTTGAGAGCCGCAGAACTCACTGGAGTGCCCAAAGGCGTATTTGCTCACTTGGACGGAGGCGAAGGTTTTGAAATTGGCAAGGCATTAGTGATGCACCCCGATACCAAAGCCGTTGGATTTACAGGGTCGTTTGGCGGTGGAAAAGCACTTTATGATATGGCCAATCAACGAACAGAACCCATTCCCGTTTTTTCAGAAATGGGAAGTGTGAATCCCGTTATTTTGATGCCCGAAAAATTGAAGCAAGATGCGGAAAATGTAGCTTTATCTTACGCAGGTTCAATCACTTTGGGTGTTGGACAATTCTGTACAAATCCAGGGTTGATTTTTGGAATTGAGAACGAAGACCTCGAAAGATTTATGGATGTTTTATCGGACGAAATTGAAAAAATTGCGCCCGCTACGATGTTGAATGAAGGCATTTTTAAAAATTACGAAGACAAAAAAACGATGGCATTATCGCAAGAAGGCGTAAACATTGAATCAGTTTCAAAAATCGAAAAAACGGCTCAAACGCAAGGTGCGCCCACCATTGCTTCGGTAAGTGCGAATGTTTTCTTGAAAAATCCAACGCTTCATCAAGAGGTTTTTGGGCCCTATTCTTTGGTAATTAAATGCAAAGACGAAGCTCAATTATTGGAAGCCTTGAGCCATTTGGAAGGACAACTGACGGCAACTTTAATGGCAACCGAAAGCGAATTGCAAGCCAACGAAGAAATGGTGGATACACTCAGAAATCTTTCGGGAAGACTCAATTTTAACAATGTTCCAACGGGTGTAGAAGTTTGTTTTGCGATGCAACACGGCGGACCTTTCCCAGCTTGTACAGATGCAAGATTTACTTCAGTTGGTCCCGATGCGATTAAAAGATGGGTACGTCCAGCGAGTTACCAAAATTTTCCAGATAGTTTATTGCCCGACGAATTGAAACACGGTAATCCATTGAATATCTGGCGAATGGTGGATAATGAGTTTATGAAATAGTTTTAGATATATTCCAACCCAATGGTGTGAATTTGGGTCTTTCTAAAAAAAACGCAAATCATGAAATATGTACTTTTACTTTCTATTTCAATATTACTATTTTCTTGTAAAAAAGATATTGCTATTTCACCGCCGTCTTTGTTAAATACAAAATGGGATTTAATTGAGACGAGGGAAGTTCCAACTTGTTGTAATTTTGTAAAGGATTTTAATTGGAAAAACTATAAAATTGATGGAAATGTTATTACCTACGAATTTACCAGTAATAGAATCACAGAATATTCTTATTGCCCTACTTGCTTAAATACCACATTTATTCAGAAAGGAGAATATTTGAGAGAAGACAATTCGTTAAAAATTATGGGTGATACCAATAATACCCAATTTTCCATATATGGAAATTGGAGTACAAAAATTATAAAACTTACTAATGATACTTTATTAATAGGTAAAGGTTACGGAAAAGAAGGAGATTATAGTGAATTTAAATTTGTAAGGCTGAAATAAAGTATACTAAAACCTAATTCTAAAAACGCTTTAAAAGCCTTTAATCCAGAACTTTTACAGCGTTTTTGTTTTTAACCTTTATGAAATAAGTGAGTTAATAATTTTAAACCTTATTTTTGTGTAAATATTAATTAAGAAATGACAGTAAGAGATACACATTTGAATAAATTGCGAGAAGAAAAAGTGCTTGTGGATTTATACACCGATAGTTACGGAGAATCATATTACGGATTTATCATTGATTTTAATGAAGAGTATTTAGTGCTCAAAAAATTCACTGTTGAAAGTCTTTTTGATGGCATTTCCGTGTTGAGAAGAGATGATATTACCCGAATAAATTGGGGTGGAAACGATATAGAAAGCACTTTTAAATTGATTTATAAGAAGGATTATGAGCTTGAAATAAAACATATAAATTTGGAATCAATGGAAACGATTGTCAAATCTGTTTCAAAAGATTTTAATCATATCACTGTTTATGTGCAAGATATTGACAGTAATATTTGCTTAATTGGTCAGGTTGAAGATTTGGACGATGAAACATTAATTCTTGATTCCTTCGGTACTCGGGCAACCTTAGACAGAAGACACATCATGATTGCCATGGAAAATATAACCAGAATTGATGCAGGAGGAATTTACGAGAAGAATTTACAGATTTTATTTGATAGAAAAGCACAGTCTTAATTTAGGGTTTGGGGATTAGAGTCTGTAAGTTATATAATTTTTGTTTTCAAGAAATTTTGTGATAGGAACGAATATCATTCGTCCACTCAATATTTTTAATACAATTCATAGCTCAAAGCTAACGGCTCGAAGCTGTTCATTATGCAAAAAAGAAAAATAGCCATTCTTGGCTCGACGGGTTCAATCGGCACACAGGCACTAGAAGTCATCGAAGCGAATCCAACTAGTTTTGAAGTCGAAATCCTCACTGCTCAAAATAATGCTGATTTATTGATCGAACAAAGTATCAAGTTTAATCCAAATTGTGTAGTTATCACCAATGAAAGCCTTTACGACAAAGTTTCGAATGCACTCGCACATACAGATGTGAAGGTTTTCGCTGGCATGAAGGCCGTTGAGGAAGTCGTCCAAATGGATTCTGTGGATATTGTATTGACTTCAATGGTTGGTTATGCTGGACTTTTGCCAACCATCAAAGCCATTGAGGCGGGTAAACATATTGCCCTTGCTAACAAAGAAACGTTAGTAGTGGCGGGTGAAATTATCACCAAACTTGCCCAAGAAAAAGGCGTAAATATCTATCCCGTTGATTCTGAACATTCGGCAATTTTTCAATGCTTAGTCGGCGAATTTCACAATCCCATCGAAAAAATCATTTTGACGGCTTCGGGAGGACCTTTCCGTGGAAAACAACGAGCTGATTTACTGGAAGTTACCAAAGCGCAAGCCCTCAAACATCCCAACTGGGTAATGGGTGCAAAAATCACGATTGATTCCGCCAGTTTGATGAATAAAGGTCTGGAAGTGATTGAAGCAAAATGGCTTTTTAATGTACAAGCCTCTCAAATTGAGGTAGTTGTGCATCCGCAGTCGATTATACATTCTTTGGTTCAATTTCAAGATGGTTCGATGAAAGCACAAATGGGATTGCCCGATATGAAATTGCCGATACAGTTTGCGCTCAATTTCCCTAATAGACTAAAATCAGATTTTCCACGTTTTGACTTTACAAAGTACCCGTCTCTCACATTTGAACAGCCCGATACCAAAACATTTCGTAACTTGCAATTAGCTTTTGATGCCATGGCAAAGGGCGGAAATTTGCCTTGTATTATGAACGCTGCCAACGAAATTGCGGTTGAGTCATTTCTGCAAGACAAAATCGGTTTCTTAGCCATGTCGGATTTCATTGAAACTTGTATGACCAAAGTATCGTTTATTCAACAACCAAGCATTGATGATTACGTGCAGACGGATGAGGAAGCAAGACGATTTGCGAGGGGATTATTGTAAAAATTTTAAAAATATTTCATAAAAAACAGCATTTTTATGACTGCACAAACATCATCTCAAACCCAGGCACTTATCTTATTATTTAAGACAATGCCTGAAAAAACTCAAAAAGAGTTTGTAGAATGGATTGTGGAACATCTAAGAACTTGGGAAAATTCAACGGAAGAAGAAGACAGCGATTTTTGGTTAGCTGCTTCATCCGATGCTTTGGAACAACTTTGGGGTGACCCAGCTGAAGATATTTGGGACGAAATTTATAAGAAACATAAGGCTGATGGCAAATTACAAGCAATTTGATATTATTTGGACACATTTTCCATTATCTGACAAAATTGATAAATTAAAATTACGTCCAGCTTTAGTAGTGAGCAATAGAATCAGCAATGGTTTGGACAGCGATGTTATGGTTTGCCCTATAACTTCAAGAATTAGAGGAGATGAATTTGCCATAATATTGAAAGATGGAATGGTTTCCATTCCCTTAGATGCAGAAAGTGAATTGCGCTGTAATAAAATTACAAATATCAGAAATAGCTTGTTTTCAGATAAAATTAGTGAATTGCTACCCGAATATCACGATCAGATTTTAGAAAAAATTAAGAGTGCTTTTGATGATGAAACAATAAAGTATTTTAGTAATAATTCTTAAATTAATAACATGACTCAAATTCTTAAAATACCCAAACTCGAATACGAAGGATTCACAGATGATGAATTCTTTGATTTTTGTATGGCTAATGAGGGATTGAAGTTTGAACGAAATAGTAAAAGAGAAACAATTATTATGCCCCCAACCAGTTATGAAAGTGGAATGCAAGAATCCACATTTGCATTTCATATTCAACTTTGGAATCATATACACCAGAAAGGTTTGGTATTTAGTTCTCAGACAGGTTTTACCCTTCCAAATGATGCTATTCGTTCACCTGACTGTGCTTGGATTTCAATCCAAAAACACAACAGAATTTCTTTGGAAGAACGAAAGAAATTTGCCAAAATCGTTCCTGATTTTGTGGTAGAATTGATGTCAGAATCAGATTCTTGGAAAGGTTTACAAGAGAAAATGGTTGAGTATATTGAAAATGGTGTTCAATTAGGTTGGTTGATTAATCCATTCGATAAAAAAGTAATGATTTACACACCCGAAAACGTCAATCCAATCGAACAAGATTTTGGAATTATTACCGGAGGGAGTATCTTAGCGGGTTTAGAAATAGATTTAAATAGAGTTTTTCAAGAGATTTTATAAAAATTATCACATTAAAAAATAACAATACACGTTACCAATTCAATCATGGTAACTGATCACTGAAAATAATGGAAGGTTTAGTAATGGCGGGACAGTTGATTTTAGCACTGTCAATTTTAGTAAGTTTGCACGAATTTGGGCATTATATCACCGCAAAGTGGTTCAAGATGCGAGTAGATAAATTTTATCTTTTCTTCGATTTTCTCTTTCCTGTACCCACACTTTTGAATTTCTCTCTTTTCAAAAAGAAGGTAGGCGATACCGAATACGGAATCGGTTGGTTTCCTTTGGGTGGTTACGTTTCTATTGCAG
>JBBAKZ010000193.1:0-5696 GCA_040403275.1 Arcicella sp.
ATCCAGATTCCCCAAAGGGAAAAGTTTCCTCGGTCACTCGCAAAGAATTTCTGTCGGTTTCGGGGGATGGAAAATCGAATGTGGAGCAACTGATGCAGCAAAGCACCCGTGCCAGATTTCAGATCAATTCCATGCGTAATCGTTTAGGCGATATGGGTATGAAGGAAGTCATCAAAGCGGGCGAAAAAAGAATTCTCGAACCCATCGGAAACCATTGTCGAGGAACAAAATTTTTGGATAATAACTTTTTGTTGAATGATACGTTAGATGAAGTTTACGATAAAATTGCCTTAACGATTGACGGTTTTCATTACGGGCGTTTTGATATAAAAGTGAAGTCAATTGAAGATTTATACGCAGGTAAAAACATTAAAATTATGGAATTGAACGGCGTAAGTTCGGAACCTGGTCACATTTACGACCCCCAAAATACACTTTGGTCAGCTTATCGAGATTTGGCTCATCATTGGAAGATTATTGCCGATATTTCCATCCAACAACAAGGCAGAGGAATTATGCCTGTATCCTTCGGAATATTATGGAAAGTGGTGAAACAACATTTTGTTTCTTAGATTTGGTACTGAAATAACGGTAAATTTCTGACACCATAAATTATGGGAAATAAATTCATTTGTTTGAATATTATCATAACAGCGGTTTACAAATTTTTTATGCAATTAAAATGCTCATTTTTCTAATCACTTTTTTTGTCAGTTTTGTTGGTTCCATTCATCCTGGGCCTTTAAATCTTTCTGTTATTCAAACAAGCTTACAAAAAGGCTTTTTCGCTGCGCTTTTATTAGCTTTTGGCGGGGTTATTCCAGAAATAATTTACGGATATTTGGCCGTAGAAGGTGTCATAATTTTTGAGAAATATCCAAGCGTTTTTCAATGGATACAATGGGCGGTAGTTCCTATGCTATGGGGTCTGGGTATTCAACAATTGATAGCATCTCGACAATCAAATCCAATACTAAAAAATACGAAAAAATCTAGTCAAACAGCCTCAAAAGGAGCATCCACTCTGGGAGCATCCACTCTAGGAGCATCCACTCTGGGAGCATCCACTCTGGGAGCATCCACTCTGGGAGCGTCCACTTGGGGCTTCTTTCTCTCTCTTTTCAATCCTCAATTATTGCCTTATTGGATAGTAATTTTAATAAATTATCAGAATTATGATTTTTTGAAAATTATTGAGTTTCACGATAAAATTTTATTTGTATTCGGTGCAAGTTTGGGTGCATTTGCACTCAACTATCTGTATGCGTATATAGCCTATAAATACCGTGAAAGGATTTTTATGTACCTAAATCAAAAAAAAATTGGGCAACTTATCGGCGGGACTTTTATAATTATGGGTATTTTGCAGGTTATAAAATTAAAGTTTTAGTAATTTACGTTTGAAAACAATAGACATGTTCAACGCTATTGAAAGTTCGATAAATTATTTTTCAAAAAGGATTGGATTCTCATAAAATTGCGGATAATTTATGTTCAAGCCTTCCTACGATACATACTTACCGCAAAATACGCTGGCTCTCACGGGTTTGAAAGCCGTGACGTCATGGCTATAAATTGCGATTTCGATTGGCATGATTTAAAACTGATTGCTTTATTATATTTTCCAAAAAGCCAAGTCAATTCTTCGTGGATTAAACTTGGCTTTTTTTGATTTAAGTCCTTGCTTATGACAATTTTTAAAAACCTATCCTATTTTAAGGATTTTATCCATAAATTTGTAATGCCACGTAGATGAAATAATCCATTATTTTGTGTTCGTTTCTCAAATCCTTACTCATAAAAACTCCCCCAAATGACCACTGAAAAGTTGTATCATCTTCCCGTTATGCTTCAAGAATGCCTTGAAGGTCTAAATATTCGCCCTGATGGCGTATATGTGGACGTTACTTTCGGGGGTGGAGGTCATTCCAGCGCAATCCTTGAACGCTTGGGCGAAAACGGTAAACTTATTGCCTTCGACCAAGACCCCGATGCCAAACAAAATTCACTCGCTTTTGCCAACGACAAACGCTTCACCTTTATCGAGGCCAATTTTAGAAATATTAAAAAATATCTTCGTTTGTATAGCGTAAAAAAAGTGGATGGAATCTTGGCTGATTTTGGTATTTCATCGCATCAAATTGATGAACCTAGCCGTGGATTTTCAACTCGTTTTGAGGGAGATTTAGATATGCGAATGAATCAAAAATCGGAGGTGTCAGCCCTCACGATTATCAACGAGTATCCAGAAGCACAACTTCATAAAATTTTAGGTATGTATGGCGAAGTGAAAAACGCCAAAACGCTCGCCAGCGGAATTGTGAGTGCAAGAATGAATTCACCCATCAAAACTACGGGCGAGTTTAAGGCTGTTTTAGATAAATTTGCCCCCAAATTTAAGGAATTCAAATATTACGCTCAGGTTTTCCAAGCCATTAGAATTGAAGTTAATCAAGAGTTAGAAGTTATTCAAGAATTTTTGGAGCAAGTACCTGATCTGCTAAAAGATACCGAAAGTCGATTAGTAATTATGACCTTTCATTCTTTGGAAGATAGATTAGTAAAAAATTTCATAAAAGCCGGTAATTTTAAAGGAGAAATGGATCGGGATATCGTTTTCGGAACGGTTACCAAGCCCTTGGAAAGCATCACCCGAAAACCCATCGAAGCATCTCCCGATGAATTATCAAGTAATAACAGAAGTCGCAGTGCAAAGTTGAGAGTTGCTACAATTGTGAATTAGTGATTTGTGATTGAGTGATTTTAGTAATGCAGGTTTAAATCACTAAATTAAAACGTCATGGCAAAAAACGTATCAAAAAATAAAAATAGAAGTTCGGCAACTTACCGTCCGAGTAAGGGGATTTTTGCATTTTTCGACCGTGTTTTTAACATGGATAAAATATTGGGTGGCAAATTTCCAGCTTCTCAACTGAGATACGTTATCTGGATTTCGGGTTTAATTGTCATGTATATTATTTCATCATTGAATGCTGAAAGTCTTATTCATCGAATTGATAAAATGAAGGCAGAAGTGGAAGAACAACGAGCCGATTTTACCACTCGAAAAGCCGATTTTATGAAAGCTGGCAAGCAATCAGAAATCATCAAAAGAGTGGAACCCATGGGGTTGCAAGAAAATAAAACACCACCGACTAAGATAGTTGTGAAAGAATAGATTTTAGAGTACAGATTTTAGAGTACCGAAAGTAGATTATTATATAAAATCTATTCGTTTAACTCTATTCTCTAATATCTATAAACTAACCTCTGATTACAAATGAACATCAAAAGAGACATCATATTTAGGGTTCGCCTTATGTTTTTGTTCATCCTCCTTTTTGCGGGAGGGATTGTTTGGCGTATTGTGAAATTACAAACGATTGAAGGCGTAAAATGGCGTGATAAAGCCAAACGTGTATATGTGAAGGAAAGGGTTGTAGATGCCGTGAGGGGCAATATTTATGCCTCCGATGGGAGTTTATTAGCCACTTCACTGCCAAAATATAAATTAGGATTTGACCCGCTTGTGTCAATGATTAACAAGGGAAATGCCAAAATTTATGATGAGGGTATTGATTCTTTATGTCACCTTTTGGCAAATTTTTACGGGGATAGAGACTGGAAAGATTATTATTCAATGATCGATTTAGCTCGCCGTGATAAAGTAAGTTACATTCGCTTGAACGAAAAAAAGATTGATTTTCAACAACGAAAAGCGATGGAAACGTGGCCAATTTTCAGAAATGGCAAATTTAAAGGTGGGGTTGTTTTTGAAAAAAATAATGAACGTTATAATCCATTCGGAAAGATGGGTTTTAGAACCATTGGGTATAAAAAGGAAAAAGAAAAAGTGGGCATTGAAAACAGTTTCGACTCGAAATTGGCGGGAACAAATGGCAAAGGTATTTTTGAAAAAATTGTGGGTGGCAGTTGGCGACCGATTGATGGTGGCGAGGAATCAATCCCCGTTGCTGGCGTAGATATTCACACAACCATTGATGTAAATATTCAAGATGTAGCGGAAACGTCGCTGATGAAATATTTAAAACAATTACATGCCGATAAAGGATGCGTGGTGGTAATGGAAGTAGAATCGGGCGAAATTAAAGCCATGACCAACCTCACTCGTTTGCGGGATACTTTGGCTTATGCAGAAACGTACAACCATGCCGTTTTAGGACTTTCAGACCCTGGCTCCGTGTTTAAGTTGCCTTCGATGGTGGCGATGATGGAAATAAATCCGGTGCTTACCAACGAAGAGTGGGTTCAAACGGGGGACGGAACCTTGACCATTGGCAATAAAACCTTGAGAGATACCAAAGCCCATGGAACCATTACGGCACAACAGGTTTTTGAAACTTCTTCAAATGTGGGTACGGCAAAATTAATGCAAAAGTATTTTGGCGGAAAAGAAGGAGAATATTACAAGAAATTGCACGAATTCCATTTGGATGAACCTTTGAACTTTCAATTGCGTCCCGACGCTCGTCCAGTAATCAATACGCCAAAATTAGGTGATATAACGGCAATGCCCTGGAATTCAATTGGTTATGGAACATCTTTGACGCCTTTGCAAATGTTGGCGTTTTATAATGCGATTGCAAATAATGGGAAATGGATTCAGCCAATTATTGTCAAACAAACCCAAATTGTTGATAAAATTGAAGATGATTATAAGGTTTCTCAAGTGAAATACGAAGAACCTTTGTGCAGCAAAGAAACTTTAATAAAGGTGAGAAAAATGTTGGAAGGCGTAGTAGAAAGAGGAACTGCGATGAATATCAAGAATAAGTTGTACAAAATTGCGGGTAAAACCGGAACCTCCCGGAAGTTTATTAATGGTAAATATCGAGAGGGAATGTATTACACTTCTTTCATCGGTTATTTTCCTGCCGATGCGCCCAAATATAGTATTGTGGTGATGATTGATAACCCTCGTGGTGTGAAACAAGAAGCGCTTTTTGCGGCCGAAGCTTCAGCACCCGTTTTTAAGGAAATTGCCGATAAAATTTACGCTTGCGATATCAGAATGCACAAATTATTAACTACCAAAAATCCAGATGCAAGGCAGTTTGCGACCACCAAACAAGTAGTTCATACTTCAGATATGAAGGCAATTTGTGGAGAATTTAGCGTAGAAAAAGTGCCTACCAATGAAGGCTGGTCGGTGGTACGGGGCGATGGTGGTGTCTCGGAATATCAAACCCGCCAACATCCCAAAAGTACCGTGCCAGATACCCGAGGAATGACTTTGCGAAATGCTTTATATGTGCTTGAAAATAAAGGATTTAAGGTTTCATTTAAAGGCGCTGGCAAAGTGATTAGCCAGTCTGTGCAACCAGGTGCCACCACCATTAGAAATCGAAATATTGGATTATTATTAAACTAAAATTCTTGTGTTAGACTGCGAGATAACTTTTCAGAATTATAGTTAAATAATTTGGTTCAACTTCCGTTAAGTAATGTCATTCTCTATATTAACACAGGTAATCCGTGTTCTATTTATATATTCTAATTAATTGATTTCGATGAAAACATTATCTCAACTTACCGTAAATATTAAACATAAAACCATCATTGGAAGTGCAGATGTATTGGTTTCTGAAATTATTATTGATTCTCGAAAAGTATCCGAAGGTTCCATGTTTGTCGCTGTGAGAGGCACTCAAGTGGATGGACATACTGGCATTTCC
>JBBAKZ010000193.1:5706-6366 GCA_040403275.1 Arcicella sp.
CCAAGGCAATTGCGATGGGAGCAATAGCTATTCTTTGTGAAGATTTACCCGAAAATAAGCCTAAAAATGTAACGTTTCTGCAAGTTCAAGATGCATCCGAAACTTTAGGATATTTGGCTTCAGAATTTTATGAAAATCCTTCTAAAAAACTCAAATTAGTGGGTATTACCGGCACCAATGGCAAGACCACCACGGTGATGTTATTGTTCCGATTATTCAGAAATTTGGGTTATCGGTGTGGGCTTATTTCTACCGTGCAAAACCAGATTGATGAGGACATTATTCCTTCAACGCATACCACGCCCGATGCGGTGAGTCTTAACCAATTATTAGCAAAAATGGCTCAAGCGGGTTGTACGCACGCATTCATGGAAGTAAGTTCGCACGCTGTGGTTCAACATCGCATTACAGGCGTAACTTTTACGGGCGCAATTTTCTCTAATATTACTCACGATCATCTTGATTTTCATGGTACGTTTGATAATTACATCAAAGCTAAAAAGGGATTTTTTGATGCGCTTCCAAAAACGGCTTTTGCCTTAACTAATATTGACGATAGAAGGGGAGGAGTGATGGTGCAAAATACCAAAGCAAGCATTAAAACGTATTCCTTAGAAACGCTTGCCACCGTAAAAGGACGCATCGTTTCGGATAGTATTT
>JBBAKZ010000194.1:0-1913 GCA_040403275.1 Arcicella sp.
ATTAATATTTTGTTTTTGTTAAATTTATTGATTGTGATGTTTTTCAAATTATTTTTATCAGTGGTTAAGATAGAACTACTATGACCTGCTAGAATTATCTTCGTTTATTTATTAATTGTTTATAATATCTATATTTTGCTTGATTGATTTAATTTTTTATTCTAATTTTTATTTTATCATTATTGATTAACAACTCCATCTCGCCTTCAACACAAATATTTAAGGAATAATAATTCGGATTTAGTTCTAGGTTTTCTAGTGATTGAGGAATTTTTTCATCAGGTGAAACGAAAAAATCGGAACTATGCCAATTTTGATTGGCAGCTACTGTAATATCTAAAATATTTTGGTTTTCCATTATTGAAAATTTGTTAGTTAAAAATGTTCTCTTTCAATCACCTTTAACGCCGTAGTTTATTCTTTTAATTACGTTTCAACGTTAGGTTTATAATCCTGAATAAAATTCTCTAAACGGTTAGCTGGTAGGCTATGGCAAGTTGAAAGTTCCTTCGGGTGGTTAAATCGGGTGGCGTTCAGCTTTAACCGAGGATTATTCCGAGAAGTTGAATAAACGAGATTTTCATCAGAAGCCTTGTTGAAAATTGTATTTATTTTTTTGATAATCAACAGGATATAATTAGGCAACAAACGCTAATTGATTAAATTCTTGGACAAATTAAATCGGGCATTAAAATAATACCAAAATTGAATGCTTTTAAGGGAGGAATATTTGAAGAAATTGTAAAATAATTAATGAAGCCTAGAAAAAATTGTTGAAAATAAAATGAAGAATTTTATAAAATATTTTGGGGAACAGTTAACAAAAATAAACCATGAAGCTGTCTAAACTATGTTTAAACCAAGATTTCAACCAAAAACTATAATCAACAAAAAAGCCAGATAATCAACTGATTATCTGGCTTTCATTATGTGGAGAATATCGGATTCGAACCGATGACCCCTTGCCTGCCAGGCAAGTACTCTAGCCAACTGAGCTAATCCCCCTTTTGGTTTTACAAAAGTAGGCAAAATGACCTAAACTGCAAAACTGAATGGAAAAATAACTTAAAAATTTAGTCTTGCGCCAATTCCTCCTTGTGGATGGAAATATAAAACAGCAGGAATTAACTCTACGTAGGCACCAGCTTCCAGAAAAATCGAAATTGGCGAACTTGGTAAGAAATATTCTAAACCCGCTTGTCCTAGTCCACCAAGTCCTGTGGAAGGAATCTCTTTATTTCCCGTACCATCAACGACAAAGTAAGAGCGAGATGTAAATTGAGCGCCAAATCCGTAATAATTTTTTAGGTTACTCGTCATTTCGTTGTGCCACAAATACACACCACTCAACGATAATCCGGCACCATTAAACGACCCATTTTTATAATTACTTCTTAAACCCCACAAAGCACCGTAAACACCAAGATTTACTTCAATGGCATTTTCATCATTATTCAAATAATGACGAATATTCAGACCGGCTGGGTCGCCAATTTTTGCTCCAACGGCCCAGTTTTTTTGTTGTGCTTTTGTTGATAAATAACTAATAGTCAGCAGTATAAATAAAAAATATTTTTTCATTGTTATTGATTATAATGGTTTGTATTGTTTCAAAAGATTTAAAAGAATATTATTTTCTTGTTCAGTTCCGATTGAAATTCTTAAAGATTCATTGCATAATATCACCTTAGAGCGGTCTCTTACAATTACTTTTTGCTGAATGAGATAATCAAAAATATTTTTTGCTTCGGTAAATTTAACTAATAAAAAATTAGCATCGGAAGGGAATATTTTTTTCACGATGGATAATTTCTCCAGTTCACAAATAACCAAGTTTCGGTTTTTATTCAAGGTATTTACCGATTCCTTTACAAATTCAACATTCTCAATATTTTCCAGTGACGCCTTTTGCG
>JBBAKZ010000194.1:1923-6353 GCA_040403275.1 Arcicella sp.
ATTATACGGATATTTGATTTTATTCAATAATTTAATCAATTCTTCCTGACCAAAAGCCATTCCCAAACGTAGAGAAGCCAAGCCCCAAGCCTTAGAAAAAGTTTGCAAAACCATTACATTCGGGAATTTGTCTAATTCAGGAATGAAGGAAGGTTCATCTGAAAAATCATTATAAGCTTCATCAACAATAACCATGCCTAGTTTAAAATTTTCAATGATTTTTATAATTGCTTTTCTATCAATCAAATTTCCTGTGGGATTATTGGGCGAGCAGATGAAAATTAACTTTGTTTTTGGATTAATAACAGCAATTATTTTTTCGGTATCTAATTGGTAATCAATCGTTAAGGGTATTTTCTGAATTTCAACATTATTCACCGAAGCACTCCCTTCGTACATACCATACGTAGGAGGGAGGATAATAATATTGTCTTCTTTGGGTTCGCAAGTTAAGCGAATGATTAAATCAATGGGTTCATCGGATCCATTTCCCAAGAAAATTTGCGAAGGACGACAGCCTTTGATTGGGGCAATTTTCTCCTTGATTTCCCATTGATACGGGTCAGGATAACGGTTCCAATCTTCCGGTGTAACCGAACCCAATGGGTTTTCGTTTGCATCCAGAAAAATTCCATCTTTCCCTGTATATTCATCACGTGCCGACGAATAAGGAGCTAGACTTAAAATGTGCTGACGCACGATGTTTTGTAAATTAAATAGAGCCAAAATTTTTTATGTTGGATTTTCGATGTTCTGGTTTCAAAAAACCTCGAATATCGTTCATTTAAAATAGAATATATTAAAATATCTTTTTGTAAATCTCCTTCAATGAGATCGTTAAGTTGTCAATGATTGATACATGTTCTAAAGAATCATAATCTGTATTTATCCAAACATTCGGTTCGTGAGTTCTGGTATAAGTTGAAATCCAAGGTCTATCTTGTGCGACAAAAATGATTTGTTTGATGGTTTCAATCGCTTTGTAATTCACCAACTTTTCACTCATATCAAAATCTTGGGTAGCTTTTGAGAGTACTTCAACCACAATATACGGATTCAAAATCTCGGTGGTTGTACCTTCTTTCAGTCTTATTGGCCCATTGACAACAGTCATATCTGGTTGATAATAACTTTTAAGTGTTGGGACATGCACACAAGCACCGCTTGCTAAAACCCAGAAATTTTCATTTTCAAGATTCTCGTAATAATTTGAAAGAAGATTAATTAGTCTTGTTCCCAAGATTGAATGAATTGGTGTAACTCGTCCCATAGTAGCAATTATCTCTTCGTTATGATATTCAATTTTTAAGTCTCTTTCATACGATACACTTTCGTATTCCTCCACTGATGCAGGAATTCTGATAAAAGGCTCAGTTAGAAGTCTTCCACGAATTGATTCAAGTAATTCAGCCGTTTGTACCATGTTGTTAACCAAGTTTTGAAAAATGAAATATTTTTTTAAGCCCAAGCCTAAATATCGGGTTACATAAGCCTCACCCGAACTGCATTGGCATGAGCTTCCAAAGATTCCGCCGTTGCCATTTCGATAATGGTTTTTCCTATGTTTTGAATACCGACTTGGGAAATGTGTTGCACCGTAATTTTCTTCATAAAACTATCCAAACTCACGCCCGAATAGGCTTTTGCGTAACCATTGGTTGGTAAGGTATGATTCGTTCCCGAGGCATAATCCCCCGCTGATTCGGGTGTATAATTTCCTAAGAAAATAGAACCTGCATTGTAAATTTTTTCAGCAATTTCTTCCGCATTTTCAATCGACAAAATTAAATGTTCAGCGGCATACTCATTCAACATTTCTAATGCAATATCCTGATTCTCAACCAAAACGGCTTGCGAATTTTCGAGTGCTTTCGAGGCAAATTCAGCTCTTGGTAAAACCGAAACTTGTCGGTTAAGTTCTTGATTCACCGCTTCAATCATCGTTTCGGAAGTAGAAACCAACAAAACCTGCGAATCAATACCATGTTCGGCTTGTGACAATAAATCTGCTGCCACAAAAATTGGATTTGCGGTATCATCCGCATAAACGGCCACTTCCGAGGGTCCCGCTGGCATATCAATGGCGATGCCTTCCTTGTTGACTAGCATTTTAGCAACAGTTACATACTGGTTACCAGGGCCAAAGATTTTATAAACCTGTGGAATACTTTCCGTTCCGTAGGCCATTGCTGCAATTGCTTGCGAACCACCAACCCTAAAAATCTTAGAAATTCCGCACATTTGAGCCGCAAAATAAATGGCCGGATGTGTGGAAGGTGTGCATAAAACAACTTCACGACAACCTGCAATTTTGGCGGGAATTCCCAACATCAAAACCGTTGAAAATAGGGGTGCTGTTCCGCCCGGAACGTACAAACCAACTTTATCAATACCTACCGATTTCCGCCAACACGTTACGCCAGCCATCGTTTCAATTTTTTCTGGAACTGATTTTTGTGCCTCGTGAAATTTATAAATATTTGCGTAAGCTTGTTTGATGGCCGTTTTTAAATCTTCCGATAATTGATTTTCGGCTTGTTGAATATCGCTTTCTGTTACTTCCAACCTTTCTAAAATAACATGGTCAAATTCCAAAGCGTATTCTCTAATAGCAAGATCTCCTTCGGCTTTTACTTTTCTCAGAATGGGCAAAACTCTTTCCTCAATCAACGAAATATCTTGCGTAGGTCGGGTAAGAATTACTTTATAAACTGATTTATTGGGGTATTTTATAATTTTCATTTTCTCCTGCTAATATTTCCCGAAAATCGAAGCGGAACGCCGCCCGGATCAAAAATCGTACATCAATTTTAATATATCATCTTCTCAATCGGCATCACCAAAATCCCTTCAGCACCCGCTTCACGGAGTTTTTCAATGTTTTGCCAGAAATCATTCTCATTAATTACCGAACTCATCGCCGACCAACCTGATTGTGCCAAAGGAACCACTGAGGGTGCTTTCATTCCCGGCAATAGTTTTGAGATAGCATCAATATTTTCGTTTTTCGTGTTTAACACCACGTATTTATTATTTTTTGCTCGTTGAACGGCATCAATTCTGAATAAAATTTGCTTCAGAATATTGTGCTTTTCTTGGTTCATCGATGGGCAACCAATCATAATGGCTTCAGAAAAGAAAATCTTCTCTACTTCTTTTAGTCCATTGCTTAACAAAGTACCACCCGAAGACACAATATCACACACGGCGTGAGCCAATCCAATACTTGGCGCAATTTCAACCGAACCCGAAATTTCGTGAATATGAGCCGTTACACCATTCTCTTTTAAAAAATTGCCTAAAATAATGGGATAGGAAGTAGCAATGTCTTTTCCTTGTAAATCTTGAATTGAATTATACGTTTCTCCTCGAAGCACTGCAATAGATAAACGACATTTTGAGAAGCCTAAAAGTTTAATTTCTGATACATTTTTATGCGATTCTACGTGGACATTTTGCCCAACGATGCCAACATCCGCCACACCATCTTCCACGTATCCTGGAATATCATCGTCTCTCAAAAACAAGAATTCAGCGGGAAAGTTTGACGAAGTAGCCTTTAATTTACCCGCTCCATTGTCGAATTTAATGCCACACTCTTTAAAAAGGTTGAGCGAATCATCACTCAATCGTCCAGATTTTTGGACCGCAATTCTTAAAATTGTATTGTTCACGATTTATTTTTTATTGGTGATTTGTGATTGGTAAGAAACATTTGATTCATAATCATCAAAACCCAATCACGTTTTAGCATAGAACAAAATTACTCAATGAAGTTTAGCTCTTGGGTGCTTTTCTGTAAATTGTCGTTAAATCACTTAATTTTCTCTTATCAAATTAGCATAGTAGGATTATTTCAACTTTTTTAAGTAAATAATTTGAAATAGTTGACTAACGAAAAGGCTTTGCAATCATACGCTGCAAAGCCTTTTCTGTTTAAAACCAATAAAAAACAAAAAAAGCAACCTCATCGAGACTGCTTTTCTGAATTACACTTCATCAACAAACTAAAAACCAAATAAGACTACTGTTTGCCTTGGTAGTCAATTCGATAATCTGAGAATAAAGGTAATTAATTAATGACGTTATGTCAATATTATTCTCAAATATTCAAATAATTGGCTGTAGGAGAAGGACTCGAACCTCCACGGTGTGATTAGATATAGTACAAAGTCCGGTGGTCTACCCCAGTCTATCTTGCGATAGGCATTATACTAACTTTTTTTCATGTTCACCACCCCCGAGACAGGAGGGTACGTCTGCCAAATTTCATCACCCTACAGTATGATTGCCTTTACGACATCACAAAATTAGTATATCGACCTTTATATTACAAATATTTGATAAAAAAATGTAAAAATTTATGATATTTTTAAAAATGTACTATATTTGTTGTTATATATGTAATAATTGATTTGTAATCGGGGCTA
>JBBAKZ010000195.1:0-6345 GCA_040403275.1 Arcicella sp.
AAGTGGTTTAAAGGAAAATGAGAAAGTCATCAATCACAACCAATTGCTGATTTATGATGCGATAAATGACTGATGTAAGTATAAGTTATGAATGATAAATGTCTCGAATTATGAATCGAATAATAAAATTCAGTAATCTAATCCTCACAATTCATAACCATAGTTAAAAATTCATGAAAAATCCACTTAACGACAAATCATTCGCTTTTGCCCTAAGAATTGTAAAATTGTACCGATATTTTATTGAAAATAAAATAGAATCTGTTATATCTAAACAGTTACTTCGTTCTGGAACTTCTGTTGGGGCAAATATTAGAGAATCTCAAAATGCGCAAAGTAATGCTGATTTTATACATAAGTTATCCATTTCACAAAAAGAATGTGATGAAACAATTTATTGGTTAGAATTGCTTTATGAATCAAATTATTTGACAGAAGTTGAATTTAATTCTATTTATGCGGATGCTTGCGAATTGTTAAAAATGCTTAAAAGTGCCATTATTACGTCAAAGAAAAAATTATGAGTTGTGAATTATAAGTTATAAATGTTCTAATTACGTTTTTGAGTTTAATTAACTCGTAACTCATAACTAATAATTTATAATTAAAGACACTCATAATTCATAACTTATAATTCATAATTCCATTGAACAAATTCATCAAAAATATAATTGCTTTTTCCTTAAAAAATAAGGGGTTTACTTTCTTTTGGGTCGGGATTCTGGCCGTTTCTGGGTTTATTGCTTTTCGTAATATGCCCATCGAAGCATTCCCCGATGTAACTAATACACAGATAATTATCGTAACAGAATGGAATGGAAGAAGTGCAGAAGAAATTGAGCGTTTCGTAACAACGCCCGTGGAAATAGCCATGAATTCGGTTCAGAAAAAAACGAGCGTTAGGAGTATTACCATGTTTGGGTTATCAGTTATCAAAATCATCTTTGAAGATGAGGTAGAAGACTTTTTTGCCCGGCAACAAGTAAATAATTTGTTGCGAAATGTAGCTTTGCCCGAAGGCGTTGAACCAGATGTACAACCTCCTTATGGCCCAACGGGCGAGATTTTTCGCTACGTTTTAAAAAGTAATAGCCGTGATACTCGTGAACTTCTAACGATTCAAAATTGGATAATTGACCGCCAATTACGTTCGGTTCCGGGGGTTGCTGATTTAGTTGCTTTTGGTGGACAAGAGAAAACCTACGAAATAAGTATTGACCCCAACCGTTTGTCTAAGTATGATTTAACGCCTTTGCAAGTCTTTGAAGCAGCCAGCAAGAGTAATTTGAACGTGGGTGGCGATGTAATTGAAAAGAATGGTCAGGCCTATGTGGTGCGAGGCATTGGTTTAATTCAAACAATCCAAGACATTGAAAATATCATTGTGGATGATGCGGATGGAAACCCTATTTTAGTAAAAAACTTAGCTGATGTTCGAGAAAGCGCTATGCCAAGAGTTGGTCAGGTGGGTTTGAACGGAAATGATGATGTAGTAGAAGGAATTGTGGTGATGCGCAAAGGCGAAAATCCCAAAGAAGTTTTGGAAAGAGTCAAGCTGAAAATTGAAGAATTGCACGCAAAAATCCTACCGAAAGATGTACGAATGGAGACATTCTACGACCGTGATAATCTAATGAATTATACCACAGGAACGGTTATGCGCAACCTTCTGGAAGGAATTATTTTGGTAACCGTTATCGTATTTTTATTCATGGCGGACTGGCGAACTACCTTGGTTGTATCCATCATTATTCCATTAGCCTTACTATTTGCCTTTCTTTGTTTAAAATTGAAAGGAATGAGTGCTAACCTTTTGAGCTTAGGAGCGGTGGATTTCGGAATCATCATTGATGGAGCCGTCGTTATGGTTGAAGGGCTTTTTGTTGCCTTAGACCATCGAGCGCATAAAATGGGAATGCCGGCTTTCAACAAAATTGCCAAAGGCTCAATGATTAAGAAAACGGGAACTGAAATGGGTAAAGCTATTTTCTTCTCGAAATTAATTATTATCACTGCCCTTCTACCGATTTTCTCTTTCCAAAAAGTGGAAGGAAAAATGTTTTCGCCCTTGGCTTATACCCTTGGCTTTGCGCTCATTGGAGCATTAGTATTCACCCTTACCTTGGTGCCAGTAATGTCCCATCTTTTATTGAACAAGAACGTAAAAGAAGTAAATAATCCTTTCGTAAATTTTTGGAATAGAATCGTAGAAAAAGGTTTTAGCTGGACTTTTAAACATAAAGTATTTTCACTGGTGGTTTCTCTGGTGATTCTGGTATTATCATTTCTATCAGCTCGATTGCTAGGGACGGAATTTCTACCACAACTCAATGAAGGAGCTTTATGGGTGGAAGCCAAAATGCCCATGAGTACTAGTTTGACCGAAACCGTAAAAATGACCGCAACTTTACGAAAAGACTTACAGAGCTTTCCAGAAGTGAACGGTGTACTTTCACAGGTGGGCAGAAGTAATGATGGCACCGACCCGAGTGGATTTTATTACGTCCAAATGCAAGTAAATTTAAAGCCAAAGGAAGAATGGACTCGTAAAATTTCGATGGATGGTTTGGTAGAGGAGATGGACAAAAAAATGAAGAAATACCAGGGAATTGGGTATAATTATTCACAGCCAATTATTGATAACGTAGCAGAATCGGTAGCAGGAATAAATGCCTCCAATGCTGTAAAAATTTACGGAGATGATTTGGACAAATTGGATGAAGTCGCTAATAAAGTGCTAGCTCAAATCAAAAATGTTGAAGGAATTAAAGACGTAGGTATTCTTCGTAATGTTGGTCAGCCCGAAATTAGTGTGGTTTTAGACCGTGAAAAGATGGCAGCTTATGGCGTTACACCAGCCGATGCACAAACGGTAATTGAAATGGCAGTCGGCGGAAAAACAGCCACTCAGAAATACGAAGCCGAAAAGAAATTCGATATCCGAGTGCGTTATCAAAAGCAATATCGTAGCGATGAAAATGACATCATGAATTTGAAAGTGCCTACCATTAGCGGAACAAAAATTCCCCTAAAAGAAATCGCTAAATTAAATAAAATAACGGGTCCTGCTTTTATTTATCGAGATAATACGAAACGTTTTATTGGGGTCAAATTCTCGGTGAGAGATAGAGATTTAGGGAGTACTATCGCTGATGCACAAGCACGAGTGAGTAAAAATGTAAAACTCCCAACGGGTTATTCCGTAGGCTGGACGGGTGAGTTTGAAAATCAAGTACGTGCTTCAGGACGTTTGGGACAAGTAGTTCCCATCAGTTTAATTGGGATTTTTGTCTTATTATTTATTATGTTCGGCAATGTAAAAGATTCGCTTTTAGTGCTTTCAAACGTGCCTTTTGCCTTAATTGGGGGTATCATTGCCTTGCACGTTACGGGTATGAATTTTGGTATTTCGGCGGGTGTTGGTTTCATTGCTTTGTTGGGAATCTGTATCCAAAATGGGGTAATTCTTATTTCTGAATTTCATAATAACATCAAATTTAAAATGACCCTCAATGATGCCATTTCGGAAGCAGTGAAAGTTCGTACTCGCCCAGTTGTGATGACCGCTTTGATGGCCTCCATTGGACTTTTGCCGGCTGCCATTTCAACGGGTATTGGTTCAGAATCTCAAAAACCTTTGGCCATTGTAATTATTGGAGGCCTAATTACAGCCACTATTTTAACGCTTTTAGTCTTCCCAATTATCTTCTGGATTTTTAATAGAACCAAACATGAGGAGATTGTTTAACAAGCAATCAAGTACAAAAACCTAA
This sequence comes from Arcicella sp., assembly GCA_040403275.1. Taxonomy (GTDB): domain Bacteria; phylum Bacteroidota; class Bacteroidia; order Cytophagales; family Spirosomataceae; genus Arcicella. The sequence continues at coordinate 3,774 of JBBAKZ010000195.1, forward strand.
ATTTTATAAAAATACTAATATTTCAACGTAGCTACTCATGACTATTTCATGAAATTTCGTTAAAAACCGTTAAAAAAAATAGTACATTTCAAATATTTATTCTACTATTGAAGAAAGAAATCTCTGTGCCAAAGAACACAAATATGAACTTCTCTGGCTTACAAAAATATTTCCTCATATTGAAACTATCATGCGGTATGATAAAGGGAAGTAATGTCATTTACTCAATTACACTCATTCGCTACTGCCACAAATCTTCTAGAAAATCACAAAAAATCAGCTGACCTTATTTTTATTGAATTTGTCGAAGAATTTGATAATGATGAAAATTCGGTTGAATTTCACAAAGATTTTAGCTTTACCTCTCCTACCATTGACGCCTTTGATTTTATTATTTTCAATCAATCCCAAAATTTTACTCCTAAAAATCTTTCTTTCAAAATTACCTCTAATCAGAAAATTCATGTGCTGAATTGTACTTTTCTGATTTGAAACTTGCCTCCCATAAATACGCATTTTTGTTTGTGTCACAGATAATTTTCTTGCAAATCGTAAGAAATAAACGTTATTATTTAGCTTAAAAATCATGAAAATTTTATTGGTATTGATTAGTAGCGTTTTGCTATTAAACCAAAGCGTCTGTGCGCAAAAGGAAGATACGCTTAAATTGTCACTACCCGATGCTGAACAACAATTTTCACAAAATAACTTCCTTTTATTGGCGCAAAAATATGGTATCGAAGCCTCAAAAGCCGCCATTATTCAAGCAGGTTTACTGCCCAATCCAACGGTAAATTTGGAACAAACCGTTATTTCAAGAGCTACTATTGCCAATGATGTACCCATCGGAGCATACGGACAAAGGGGCATTCAAATACAACTAATTCAAGTTACAGGAAAGCGAAATAAACAAATTGCCCTTGCCAAAGCGGGTGTTGAAATATCGCAATACCAGTTTTCAGAAATAATCCGAGAATTAATTTTTCAATTAAGAAGTAGCTTTTATCAAATCCATTATTTGGAAAAAACACTGATGATGTACAATCAGGAAATTCAAAAAATTACGGGTTTGGTTAGAGCATATCAAGAGCAAGTTCAAAAAGGAAATGTTCCTCAAAAGGAATTGATTAGACTTCAATCGTTTTTAATAACCTTGGAAGGTGAAGCCTGCGATATCGTGAATCAAATTACTGATAATCAAACAACTATCAAGGTTTTATTAGCTGACCGAACCAATACCATTCTCGAACCTTTGGTGGATGATATTCAAATAGACAATCTAAATACTATTGGTTTGAATTTGGCTGATTTGATTGGAAATGCCACCCAGAATCGTCCCGATTTAAAGGTACAAGAAGCTAGTACAGACGTAGCAGACCTTGAAAATCAGACCACCAGCTCAAAAACTGATTTAGTTTCGGCTTAAAAAAACCTACAAGTTCAGCACGATTTGTTTCAATCGGACTTGGCAACGGGGAAAGATGTATTGCTCGCTCAAAATGAAATAACCAAATTTAAAGGAGCTTTAAGTCGTGCCAATGAAGTGTCTGGAATTTATGGGGTAAAGAATTCTTTTTACACGTTAAAAGCGCCTATTTCTGGATATGTGGTGGATAAAAATGCGGCCATTTCGGATAAAATGGCCTATCACGAAGGCGAAACGGGCGCATTTTTTACGATTGCGGATTTATCGGAAGTACAAGTAATTGCGAACGTGTACGAATCGGATATTGCCAAAGTAAAATTGGGTTACCCTGTTCAAGTAAGTTTGATTGCGTATCCTGATAAAGTTTTCACGGGTAAAATTGACAAAATTAGCAATGTTCTGGAGCCACAAACTCGAACGATGACGGTAAGAATTAATCTCAAAAATCAAGGAAATCAATTAAAACCTGAGATGTTTGCTCAAATCACCGTAAACTTCGACCAAAGCAAGAAATTGGTATCTATTCCCCCCGAAGCAGTGATTTTTGATAAGAATAAAAATTTTGTAGTGGTGTATAAAGATGCTAAAAATATCACGACTTGGGAAGTTCAAATTGCCCAAACAACCAACGGAAAGTCATTTATTTTCAGTGGTTTACAAGAAGGTGAACAAGTAATGTTGAAGAATCAATTGATGATTTATAATGCGTTGAATAATTAGTTTAAAGTGGCACAGAAAAAAAGAATTATAGAGACGAGAGAAACTTCCTCTGAAACTTTGTTATTCTGCCTTTCCCATACATTACCACTTTGCTCCTTTGATACCTTGCTTCTTTGCCACTTCTAAAAATAAAATCATGAAAAAACTATTGGGACTTTCCCTTAAATATAAATTTGCCGTATTCTTTTTCACGGCGCTCATCGTGGTCAATGGTGTGCCTGTTTATGTAAAACGATTGCGACGGTTTCTGAATCGGCTTTGCCAAAATTAGGGCAAGTTGGTCGAGATGATAATTCGGATGCCGTCGAGGGAATTGTGGTGATGCGGAAGGGAGAAAATCCATCGGAAGTTATTCAAAATCTGAACAATAAAGTGGAGGAATTAAACACAAAAATTCTTCCTGAGGGTGTAAAAATCAAGGAGTTT
>JBBAKZ010000196.1:0-6085 GCA_040403275.1 Arcicella sp.
AAATTTGCCCGCAAACATGACAAAAATCGCTAAAGACGTTGACCAAGCATCGGCGGCATTGATAAAGGATTTAAAACAGCGTGGCATGTTGGATGATACGCTCGTGGTTTGGGGTGGAGAATTTGGGCGTACCAATTATTCACAAGGAAAATTAACGGTTGATAATTACGGACGTGACCATCATCCGAGATGTTTTACCGTTTGGATGGCGGGGGCGGGGGTAAAAAAGGGGTTTTCTTACGGCGAAACTGACGATTTCGGGTATAATGTGGCCAAAAATCCCGTCCATGTACACGATTTCCAAGCAACTATTATGCACCTTATGGGCATCGACCACGAACGAATGACTTTCAAGCATCAAGGTCGTCGCTATCGTTTGACGGATGTTTCAGGTAAAGTTGTTAAGCCAGTTTTGGTGTAAATCGTTAGACCACTGATTCATTGGCTTACAAGGATTTTAAGCCTTTTTTAATGGTTAAAATCCTTGTAAGCCCCAAAATCCGTCGTCTAATTTTATTTATGATACTCAAATTTATAATACGGCAAGTGTTTTTCTTTCATAACTGCTATCTTTGTGGATAGTCAGTATTCTTAATATTTACCGTAAACCCATGAAAAAAACTTTCCTCCTAATCATTTTAATTTCGTCTTTTTCAACATTTGCCCAATATTCGAAAAACACTAATTTTCACCATCGTATTTTTGTCGGTACCATACTTCCTTTGAGGGTTCATGCCGGGTATGAATTACAGTATAAACGCCTACAAATCAATGGGTTTGTAGGATTTATGTCTCAAAATTATCAAAATTTTATCTTTGAAATTTTACAAAAAATCAAGTCTGATTATACGGGAGAACTCGGTTATTTGAAAGATTTTGCGAGCCCCAAAAGTCAGTTTGGTAGTGAATTAAAATTAGATATTGGCAAAGGAGTTTCTATTGGGGCAACCGCTCAAACTTTCAGCGCTACCATCACCGATACACCCAAAGGCATCACAGCGGGGATTTTACCAGAGAATGTTGTGTATGTTGAAGGTTTTTTGAGCAATCAACCCGAGGCACAAAATATTTATAAAAATAAGCAAGTCGAAGCCTACATGAATACCATTTTAGTGGGTCCAGTTCTCGAAAAAACCTTTTGGCTAAATATCCAAAAGACTCTTTTTATCAGAACAAAACTGAGTTATTGGTTTTTGGCAAATCGTAAAAATGACCTTAAAAGTCAAGATTTTACTTCCGAAGAACTCCTTGCGATTGATACATTCAAGCCCTTATTTTTAAGAAAAATTGATAAGATTTCCGCACAATTTCAAGCGCCAAGCTTTGGCTTAGAATTGGGATTCTCTTTTTAAGATTTAGGTAAAACAGGGTTTATAAATCAATACATATTGATTCATAAGCCCTGTTTCTGTAATAACATTCGGTAAAATCCGTTTTGAAATTATCAATAAATCTTCCCTCGAAACTTATGAAGAACATCCTTTTTGTTATTTTATTTCTTTCCTGCTTTTCAGTATTCTCTCAAAATTCTTTGATTGTTTATTCAGAATCCTCTGATTTTCAGCACCGTATCTTCGGTGGGGCGCAGTTTCCTTTAAGAGTTCATGTTGGATATGAATTGCAATATAAACGCTTGCAATTGGGCGGATTTGTAGGATTCACGCCGAAGCGATACCAAGATTTAGTATTTGTAATTTTGCAAAAAATTAAAAACGAATACGTTGATGAACTAGGCTATTTACGAAATGCTGCCGAACCCAAAATCCAATTTGGTGGTGACCTCAAATTGGATATCGGTAAAAATTATGCTTTAGGTATAACGGCCCAAACTTTCAGCGCTAGCATTCGGGATACACCCATAAATATCACCCGAGGCATTTTACCCGAAGAAGCCACCAAGATTGAATCACTTTTGAATTATTCTGTGGAGGTAAAAAATGCTTATGAAAATAAAGTTGTTGAAGCATTTATGAACACCGTTTTGGCAGGTCCAATCCTTGAAAAAACATGGTGGCTAGATAAATCAGAAACATTTTTTATCCGAGCAAAATTTGCGTATTTAGTTTTAGTAGCTCGTCAAAATGACCTTAAATCTCAAGATTTTACGCCGATTGAGCAATTAGGAATTGACTCCTACAAACCTCGTTTTTTGAATAAATTAGAACGAGTATCATCAAAATTACAAGCACCCAGTTTTGGTTTAGAATTGGGAATTTCCTTTTAGAAACGGAAAAAATATTTTGGGCAATTATCGGCCAATAAATTATTCCATAAAAAATTTTAATCATCAAAAAATGAACTTATCAAACAACAAAATTTTAATTACGGGAGGTGCAAGTGGCATTGGCTTAGGACTCACCGAAAGATTTATTCAGGAAGGAAATACGGTTATCATTTGTGGCAGACGTGAATCAGTATTGCAAGAAGTGTCTGACAAATTTCCTACTGTTGTCACAAAAGTTTGCGATTTATCTACCGAATCTGAACGTGTTGAACTTTATGATTGGATTGCCGAAAACCATCCGGATTTGACAGTTTTGGTAAATAATGCGGGCATTCAGCATTGGATGAACGTAAGCGATGAGGATTTTTATCAAAAAGCGAATGAGGAAGTAACTACGAATATTTTAGCTCCTATTCATTTGACCTCGCTATTTTCCAAGCTTGATTCACTCAAAACAATCATTAACGTTACCTCGGGATTATCGTTTGTACAATTGGCAAAAGTACCCGTTTATTGCGCTACAAAAGCATTTTTTCATTCTTTTACGGTTTCTGTAAGGCATTTATTAAAAGAGAAAAATATCGAAGTAATTGAGATGATTCCGCCCGCTTTGAATACTGATTTAGGCGGAAAAGGCTTGCACGATTATGCGCCTCCCGTAAGTGCTTTTATCGAATCAGTTTTTCAACAAATGAAAGAAGGTAAAACAGAATTGACATTTGGCATGAGTGAAATGCTATCTAAAGCGAATCCAGAAGAAATACGAACAACGTTTATAAGGATGAATCAATAAGGTAGGGATTAGGATTTAGTTTTTAGGGATTAGTGTTGGAATGCGCTTTAAAAGATTACATTAAATAATCATAAACTAATTTCTAAGGTCTACTTAATTAATAAAAACCCTCGAAATTTAAGACTTCGGGGGTTTTTTTAGAAAAATCTATTACAAATCTCCCAACATTGGTCTTAATAAAATTTCTTCCAAAACCGTTGAATCTGGCAAACTGTGGGCTGTCCACACCACTTGAGCGATGTCTTGGGGAGCAATAAATCTTTCTGCTGGCAATTCCACACCCGCCCATGAGTTGGTGAGTGTAGCACCTGGGAGAATACTCGTTACCCTTACATGATGCGGTTTTAATTCTTCTCTCAATACTTTGCTCATGCCCAATAGAGCAAATTTCGAAATACAGTACGACCCACCATTGGTGTATGCCATAATACTAGCCGTTGAACAAATATTAAAAATATAGCCTTCTTTTCGTGCTATCATGTCGTCAACCAAAGCTCTTGTGAGATGATAAGCACTGTAAAGGTTGGTTTCAATCATGGCTTCCACAGTGCCTTCATCTTCATTGTGAATTTGCCCGGGCAGAAAAAACCCCGTGTTATTGACGAGTATATCTACTTGATTTACAGTGGTTTTCACAAAATCGGCAAAAGCCAGAACCTCCGCTTTCTTAGACATATCTGCCTTAAAAAAATGGACGTTTTCTGGAAAATCATTCTCTTCGGTTCTCGCACAAGTCAACACCGTGAAGCCTTGCTTGGCAAATTTATCTACGATGGCTCTGCCAATACCTTTGGTGCCACCCGTTACTACTATCGTTTTGTTCATTATCTTTGCTTATATTATTTGTAAAGTTAAAAGTTAAAGTAGTTAAATAGTTTTAGGGAATCACTTTTTAACTGATAAAAATTTCAACTATTTAACTCCGTAACTTTTTAATTTCTCTAACGCTTTAAAAAAACTAAAAAATGACAGTATTAGGTCGATATTTAATTTTTATTGGAAAACTTTTCACAAACCGAGAAAAATTTAAAGTCTATTTTGGCTTAGTGTTCGATGAAGCCGTTCTCATCGGGATTGGCTCTTTATTGATTGTATCCATCGTTTCTTTCTTCTTGGGTGCGGTTACCTGCGTACAAACTGCCGCCAATTTGGATAATCCTTTTGTGCCTCATTATATTATCAGCTTAATTGTGCGAGATTCTACTATTTTGGAATTTGCTCCGACCATTACGGGAATTGTTTTAGCAGGAAAAGTAGGCTCAAATATCGCAGGAGAATTAGGAACGATGCGAATCACCGAGCAAATTGATGCCTTGGAAGTGATGGGAATTAATTCGACTTCTTATTTAGTTTTACCCAAAATAATTGCGGCCATACTCGTATTTCCGATGTTAGTGACCTTAGCCGCATTCCTGTCCATTTGGGGTGGATATTTGGCTGGATGGCTCACAGGGGCCATTTCACCACAAGAATACATTCAAGGGATTCAATTTGAATTCAAGCCTTTCAATGTGCCTTTTGCCTTAATCAAATCGGTAGTTTTTGCCTTCTTAATCGTAACCATTTCTTCTTTTCAAGGATATTTCACGAGTGGAGGAGCTTTGGAAGTGGGGCAGTCGAGTACGAAAGCCGTAACCAATAGTTGCATTGCCGTATTGATTGCCGATTATTTATTGGCTCAATTGCTGATAACGACGTAAAGTTAGAGGAGTTGACTAGTTAAAGTTGTTAAAAGGTTAGTTGAGTGAGCGAACTTTTTTAACTTTTTACCTGCTTTAACCGTTTAGCTGCTTCAACTCTTCAACTAAAAATACCGCCTCAACTGCCTCTTTCACATCATGCACTCGCAAAATATTTGCTCCTTTCATTAAAGCAACCGTATTCAAAACCGTTGAACCATTAAGCGAATCTTTGGGTGTAATATTGAGTTTTCGCCAAATCATTGACTTCCTCGACACTCCCACCAACATTGGGCAATCCAAAAGTTTAAAGTCTTCTAAATGATTTAATAGAACATAATTCTGGTCGGCTGTTTTGGCAAATCCGAAACCTAAATCTACGATAATATCTTTTTGTCCGAATTGTCGTAGTTGATAAATTTTGCGTTGTAAATCATCCAAGACATCCGTTACCAAATCGTCATAATGCGTCATTTGCATCATGGTTTCAACCGTTCCTCGCATGTGCATCAATACGTAAGGCACGTTTAATTTTGCCACGGTTTCAAACATTTTATGATCCAAAGTTCCTCCCGAAACATCATTTACCATCGCCCCACCCGCTTCTACGCATTGCTGAGCCACCGTCGAGCGAAATGTATCAATTGAAATCAAGGCTTCGGGAAAATTTTGAATAATTGCCTCCACGACTGGCAAGACTCGCTTGAGTTCTTCGTCCTCACTCACGGGCGTTGCTCCTGGGCGAGTAGAATGTCCCCCAATATCCAAAAAAGTAGCCCCCGCCGAAAGCATTTTTTCGGTTTGGGTTAAAATTTTTGACAAATCAGTAAAGCGACTTCCTTCGTAAAAAGAATCGGGTGTGATATTCAAAATCCCCATGATGCGGGGTTTTGTAAGGTCGAGGAGGGTTTGGTTTAGGTTAATTAGCATTTTGTGGGGCTAGAATATCTGTTAGAAAAACATCATTTCCACAAAACTAATCATTTCAACAAAATAATAAGCGCTTTATCCAATTTTTAGATGAATAATCAGAAACACCTAAAATCCCTTGTTTCTAAGCACATTTTATGCTAATTTTCACAAAAATAACAAGTACAATGACAACATTAGAAATAAATATTCTCGAAGATGAAAGTCTAATTATGGATGTTTTGAGAGCATTTGAACATAGACATTTACTAACTTTTACGAATAAAAAATCTATCTCATTCTCTGGCACAAAAATGTCAGAAATGGAATATGAAGATATGCTGAACGAAGCAAGAAAAACCCCAGCCTATTCACTCGAACAAGCCAAAAAGTATTTGAATCTATGACTCGTGAATTAATCCTACGTGAAAGATTTTTAGACAGTTTATTAGAAATTGAAGCCTATCTGAGCCAGTATAT
>JBBAKZ010000196.1:6095-6343 GCA_040403275.1 Arcicella sp.
TTCCCCAATGATGTTATTGGTTTTATCTCTGATATAATCGTTATTAATCCGTTTGCTTTCGTGAAATATTAAAGCCGTTTCCCCGAAAATTCAAATATAAGAAGAGCCGTTTTCAAAAAAGATTATTGTATTGTTTATGAAGTAACGGATAAAAAAATTGAAATTTTGAATATTTATCACACCAGTAGAGACCCTAATGAAGTATTGCTTTAATCGTCCTACTATCTCCTAATCTAATTCTTTCAACA
>JBBAKZ010000197.1:0-6314 GCA_040403275.1 Arcicella sp.
AAAATGATGGTTGATTTTTTCATGATAAAGATAAATATGGATTGCACAGGGTTTCTATTCCTACAAAACTACGAAAAATGTTATCAAATATTGTTCCGCAAGTAATTAATTTTCAGTTGATTAAGAAAATTATTCAACTTCTCGAAAGTGAAAACCTTTCGAGAAGTTTATCGACAATACGCTATCATCTAACCTCTATACTCTAAAATCTTATTGTTCCACTAACGACATCTGTTCCGCCAATTCCATATCTTCTTGACTTATCACTAAAATCTTTTCTTCTTGCTTTTGAACTTTGTCGCCGTAGCCCAAAATGGTCATCATACCTTCTTTGCCTTGTTCGTCGGCAAAAAGGCGAGTTGTGATGGTACCATCTTCTAGTCTATCCACAATTACGTGTTTAGGGGCAGGAATCAGACAATGTTGAATACCACCGTAACCTCCCAAAGATTCTTGATACGCTCCGGTGTGGAAGAACCCCACAAATTGACGTTCTTGTTGTTCTTCGTAAATGGGCAAATATAAATCTGAACTGTGCGCTTCGGTGTTATAAAAATCCATCGAATCACAAGTCAAGCCACCTAAATTAACTTTCTGATACGGAAAATTCCAATTATTCACCGGAAGCATAATATAATTCTGGTTCATTCCCCAAGAATCTGGTAATTGGGTGATAAAAGATCCATCAATCATATACCATAACTCCTTGTCATTCTGCAACTTCTGATCAATAATTTCGTATAAAACTGCCCCACTTTCACCAACCGTGTATGAGCCAAATTCTGTAAATAAATTAGGAACAGGAACATTACTTTTATTACAAATCCACGAAATAGATTCCACAATTTCATCAATCATCGACTGATAGTCGTAGTTGAATTGCAAAGAGGTTTGAATCGGTAATCCTCCACCCAAATCAATCGAATCAAGTTCCGGACAAACCTTTTTCATCTCGCAATATTTATAAATAAAACGGCTCAATTCCGACCAATAATAAGCACTATCTTTAATGCCTGTATTGATAAAAAAATGTAACATTTTCAATTTATACTTACTACTTCCTTCAATCTTATTCTTGTACAATTCCATGACATCAGAATATCTGAGTCCCAAACGAGAAGTATAAAACGAGAAGTCTGGCTCTTCATCCGTAGCAATACGAATGCCTAAATTTACCGTTTCGGCAGTAACTGATTTATCGTAAAAATCAATCTCTTTGAGGTTATCCAAAATCGGAATACAATTAAATCCTTCATTGATTAACTCACTGATATATTGGGTATAAAGAGGTAATTTATAACCATTACAAAGGATATAAGTTGATTTAGAAATCTTATTTTCCGAATATAATTCTCTAATAATGGAAATATCAAATGCCGAAGACGTTTCCAAGTGAACGTTATGACTCAACACTTCTTCAACAATAAATTTGAAATGAGAGGATTTTGTACAATAACAATAAGTGTAATTTCCCTTATAATTGTACTTTTTAATGGCATTCTTGAAAAGCCTTTTTGAGTTTTCAATGTGTTCCCCAATCTTTGGAAGATAGGTTATTTTGAGGGGCGTCCCATATTGGTGGATAATGTCCATCAAAGGCACATTGTTGAACAAAAGTTCATTATCATGGTCGATGTTAAATTCCAACGTGGGGAATTCAATCGTTTGGTCAATCAGGTCAATGTAGTTCTTCATCCTAAGCTAAAAAGCATAAATTGTTGTTTAATTATAGCTCCTGGCTTAATGCATTCGGCTATTGGCTTTGAAAAAAATAAAATTTATGGTGGAAAACCAATCGCTGAAAGCCAAAGCCAACAGCCAAGTATTCCCTTAAAAAGTGTGTAAAAGTGCAATAAAAGTATGACCTTTGCAAGTAAATAAATTGGATTTTACCATTGTTTAACGTTCTTTCCGTAAAAATAGTTTAATTATGGGTTTGAGCTTTGAGTAATGAGCTTTGGGAAAATAAAAACTCACGGCTTAAAACCAAAAACTCATCGCTCGTAGCTTACAGCTTAATTTTCTTTATGCAAAAAATTCACTTTATAGCAATTGGCGGCGCAGCGATGCACAATTTGGCGATTGATTTACATAACCGAGGCTTCCAAATCACGGGTTCTGACGATGAAATTTATGAGCCATCACGAACTTTATTGGCTGAAAAAGGAATGCTTCCCAATGAAATGGGCTGGTTTCCCGAGAAAATTACCACTGATTTATCTTGCGTAATCTTGGGTATGCACGCCCGTGTGGATAATCCTGAGTTGGCAAAAGCGCAAACATTAGGCATCAAAATTTATTCTTATCCTGAATTTATTTATTCACAAAGCCTAAATAAACAGCGAGTTGTGATTGCAGGAAGTCATGGAAAAACTTCTATTACCTCCATGATTATTCACGTTTTGAAGTTTCATAAACGTAAATTTGATTATATGGTTGGGGCGAGAATTGAAGGTTTTGACACGATGGCCAAACTTTCGGACGCTCCTCTGATTGTGATTGAAGGTGATGAATATTTATCATCCCCGATTGACCGTCAACCTAAATTTTTACATTACCATCCCCACGTAATGTTGATGTCGGGCATTGCTTGGGATCATGTGAATGTCTATCCAGATTTTAAGGATTATGTGCATCAATTTGAATTATTAGCCAATGATTTACCGAAAGCAGGAAGTTTTATTTACGATGAAACTGACCCTTTGGTTAATAAAATTGGCTCGGTTGAACGCTTGGGGATTAAAAGATTTCCGTATCAAGCTTTACCAAATCGAATAAAAGATGATAAAACATTTTTAATTTTACCGAATAAGCAAGCGTTGGAAATTGAAATTTTTGGCGAACATAATCTTAAAAATCTTAATGGTGCAAGATTAGTTTTATCGCAAATCGGAATTGATGATGACAAATTTTACGCTGCCATTCCTTCATTTAAAGGTGCGGCAAAACGTTTGGAATTGGTTGGTAAAAATGAGTATACCGTGATTTACAAGGATTTTGCGCACGCACCATCCAAAGTAGAGGCGACAACGAAAGCGTTAAAAGCCCAATTCCCAGACCGCCATTTGGTGGCTTGTTTGGAGTTGCATACGTTCAGTAGTTTGAATAAAGATTTCTTGGGAGAATACGCCAATAAACTAAATGCAGCCGATGTGCCAGTCGTGTATTTCAGTCCCAGAACGTTGGAGCACAAGAAATTATCTGCCATTACGCCCGAAGATATTAAAGTACATTTCAATAATCCCAATCTCCATGTTTTCACGGATAATGATTTGCTGAAAGAGTTTCTTATTGCCCAACCATGGCGTAGCTCAAAGTTACTGATGATGTCGTCAGGGACTTTTGATGGGTTAGATTTCAATGAGTTAGCTAAATTAATTTTAAAGTAAAACGAACTTCCAAGTTCGTTAATTAAATACCGAATCTGGAGATTCGGTTAACACAAAAATGAACAGAATTAAACAACTTTTCCAAGAAAAAAACACAAACATTCTTAACGTTTATTTCACGGCAGGATTTCCAAAAATTAATGATACAGTCTTGATTTTGAAGGCATTACAAGATGGCGGAGCAGATTTAGTAGAAATCGGTATGCCTTATTCCGACCCTGTGGCAGATGGCGAAACCATTCAACAATCTAACCAAGTGGCCTTGGATGCGGGTATGTCCGTAAAGTTACTTTTTGAACAGCTTTCGGGTATTCGTGAAGCGGGTATTACCGTTCCGATTTTGTTGATGGGCTACGTGAATCCTGTCCTACAATTTGGGGTTGAAAATTTTTGCCAGAAATGCCAAGAAGTTGGCTTGGATGGCCTTATTTTACCTGATATGCCCATCAGTGTTTACGAAGACGAATACAAGGCAATTTTTGATAAATACGGAATTTTGAATACTTTTTTGATTACACCACAAACCACAGAAAGTAGAATACGACACATTGACAATATTTCGGATGGCTTTATTTACATGGTTTCATCGGCCAGTACGACGGGAGCAAAAACGGGAATTTCAAACGACCAAGAAGTTTATTTTGAGCGAGTAAATGCCATGCAGCTAAAAAATCCAAGATTGATTGGTTTTGGGATTTCAGATAATGAAACCTTCAAAAAAGCCTCATTTCACGCTGCCGGGGCCATTATTGGCAGTGCTTTTATTAAATTAATAGGGACTTCCGAGGATTTGGAAGGTGATATTAAGGCATTTGTGGGTAAAGTTAAGAACGGGTAAATATTTTCAGAATTCATGGCATGAAAAAATTCATGCCATGAATAAATACAAAGAATTACTTTTCTAATACACCTTTTAAAGCAGTCAAACCTGTTGTCAAGTCTCTACCCAAAATTTCGCTAATATCCATGAACATTAGCACGACATTGGTTGGATAAGCCATAGTGCCGCTCATTCCCCATTTTACTTTTGTTTGCGTTGCTGAAATACTGTCTGTCGTCATGTATGCTGGAGATACTGATGCCATTGGCTCGTAAAAACGTAATTGAAAATCAATTCTTTCACCTTCAGTAATTTTACTGATTTCCTGTTCGCCTCTTCCCAATTCCTTATTTTCACTGTCCCAAGCCGAGATAAAGCCAACGGTTCCGTCCGTTCCCGTGTATTCTTTTTTCATTTTGGGGTCCATAGTTGCCCATTTGCTGTAATAATCCTGATTTTTTAAGTGTTTCACGTAATCAAAAACTTGCTGCTTTGGTTTGTTAATGATGATTTCACGCTCGACGGTATATTCTCTTTTTACGAATATGGTGGCAACCATCACAATTGCAATAAAAATTCCGATAAATGTGAGGATTTTTCTAAGGATCTTCATGGTATTATTTTGGGTTGATTTGGTATTTATCAGTAAATATACAAAAAATAGGGTTTACCACCTCAAGTGATAAACCCTTAAAACGCTATATATACTAATTCTTACTTCTTCTCAGGCAAAAGAATCACCTTAATCATGTTTTCGGCAAAGTATTTTTTCGCTGCCATTTTTGTACTTTCTACCGTTACTTTTTTCAGCATTTCATTTTCTTTTAATACTTCTTTTACGTCTTCATTATCTTGGTATTGACCTTGTAAATAGCCTAACCAGAAACCATTTTCACGTAATTGCGTTTCCGTTTGGCGTTTTGTCTCTGCCTTAAACTTATCAATGTCCGTTTGTTCTGCTCCTGTTTCTTTTACTTTTTTGATTTCTGCCATCGTACGGTTTACCAATTTTTCTACATTCTCTGGCGCACATTGGAAAGCAATCCTAAAGGAATACCGTTTAGCTGGAATTTTTGAAACCGAACCACTCACGCCAACGCCATACACACCCGATTCTTCCTCCCGTAATTTCTCAATCAACTTAATTTCCAACACTTCCGAAAGGGCTTCAACTTGCGTTTCATTATCCGGCGTAGGAAGATAATCTCCCGACCAAACCATTGTTACTCTTGCTTTGGCTTCCTTGCCTTTATAGAGCGTTTTTTCTATTTTTCCTTTCGGTGCCCGGATGCCTAAATCTTTGAATGTTTCTTTGCGTTTTATGGATGGTAAACCACCTAAATATTTTTCTATTAAAGGTGTAATCTCTTCATTTTTAAAATTCCCTACGAATAAAAACGTAAAATCAGAAGCATCAGCGAAGCGTTCTTTGTAAATTTCAAAGGCACGTTTGGCATCAATTTTATTAAAACGTTCAGCCGTCATCGGAAAATTTCGAGGGGCATAATTACTTAAAATCATGCTCAATGTGTCATTATAGACTTTTTCAGGGGTCAACGTTTTTTGTTGACTTTCCAAGAAATTACTGATATTCGCCACAAAACCTTTGACAACATCTGCGTCAAAACGAGGTTGGGTAAAATCACTGTATATCAATTGCAAAGCTAATTCAAGGTCTTTTGGATTGGTTGAACCATTGATATTTTCAGAAGTTTCAGTAACGTAGGGCGAAATTTGCGCCACTTTTCCACTCATCATTTTCTGTAAATTAACCGCCGAAAATTCACCCAAACCACCCATTGAAGCAATCGTTGAAGACAAAGAAGCATTATCAGCCTCTTTATCCGAGTACAAGTTTGTTCCTCCATTGCTGTAGGCTCCAATCAAAATTTCGTCATTTTTGAAATCTGTTGGTTTCAAAATAGCTCTTACGCCATTCGCAAAAGTCAATTCTGTCACACCAATCTCAGGAATTTTTTTGGTCAAAATTACTTTTGAACCCGTTGGTAATTTAGCAATCAAAGGCTTATTTATCGTATTATCTACGTAAGCCGTTACATTTTTACCGGCCGAATTCAACCATTCTCTAAGTTGCGTTTCGGTTG
>JBBAKZ010000198.1:0-3576 GCA_040403275.1 Arcicella sp.
AAGATTCAATATTAAAGGATATAATTAAATATGGTATTAATCAACCAAACTTTTACTTTTCCTGATTTAATTTTTTCACCCAATAAATCTGCGTATTTTTTGGGAGCTAGGGGTAAAAATGCGGCTCCAAAACAAGCAGAAAAGGTAGCTTGTGGCTCTTTTACGCCCATTTCTGTACCCGCTAATTTGGCAGTATATCCTGATAAAAAATAGTACATTGCCTGCTCGACGCTAAGTTTTGAAATGGGCGGTAAAACGCCAAAAGAATCGGCACTAAGGAAAAATATATTTTGTGGAGAAGTTCCAATGGAAGGAACTGCCACATTCGGTATATAATTAATGGGATAAGCGGTTCTTGTATTCTCAGTAACACGATGATTGGTGTAATCTACTGTATTCGAACCAATGATAAATCGAGTATTTTCCAAAATTGTTCCGTATTGAATGGCTCCAAAGATTTCAGGCTCTTGTTCTTGACTCAAATTTATTACTTTGGCATAACAACCTCCTTCAAAATTAAAGACTTCGTTGTCATCCCAACCGTGTTCGTCATCGCCGATTAATTTGCGGTAAGGGTCGGCAGATAGCGTTGTTTTTCCAGTTCCTGATAATCCGAAAAACAAAGCGGTATCGCCATCCACGCCAATATTGGCTGAACAGTGCATGGAAAGCACCTTTTTTTCTTCGGGTAAAATATAATTCAAAACGGAAAATATACCTTTCTTCATTTCGCCAGCGTAGCCTGTTCCCCCAATTAAAATTACTTTTTTTGTAAAATCAATGATTGTAAAGTTTTTAGCCCGAGTGTTATCAACAGCTGGGTCCGCTTGAAATTCGGGAATGTTTAAAATAGTCCATTCCGGTTCGAAACTTGCCCGTTCTTCCGTATTTGGACGTAAGAAAAGATGATGACAAAATAAGTTATGCCATGCTAAAGTATTGATTACAAGAATATTAGTTCTGTGTTTTTCAGAAGCACAGGCATAAGAATAACGAGCGTACAGTTTTTTATCCGCCACAAAATCAATCATTTTTTGGTAGAGTTTATCAAAATCGTCTCCATTAAAAGCCTGATTGATTTCTCCCCAAGCCACGGTGTCGGCGGTTTTGTCGTCGTAAACAATAAATTTATCTTTGGGAGAACGACCCGTAAATATTCCAGTATCGCACATAATAGCGCCCGTGTCTGTGATAACTCCTTCACCATTTTGCAAGGCCTCTTCAACCAAAGCCGAAACCTGTAGATTTAAATGAATGGCTGGGTGCTGATTAAAAAGCGGATGATTGACCGTTGGTGGAGCAGTTTTGCCGAGGTCAGTCGTGAGAATGGTATGTTTCATCGTTTCATTATTTTAGTTTTTACTAAATTGATTGATAAGGCAAAGATGTATTTGCGAAATATATAAATCAAGCGAAGTTTCGCTAAATATATTTTTTTAATTAAAATGTTAGAATAATCATAGTTTTTTGAGGTTTCTTAATGGTATCTTTACTTTTAAGAACTTTTCACGAATATGCTCGTGAAATCATAGCAAAACTGACAAAAAACCAAATCATGAGTCTGAACAGCGATAAAGTAAAAATAATTTTTGGTCTTAAAATTCGACAGTTAAGAATTGATAAGAAACTTTCCTTGAGTGAAGTTGCGGCTAAATCAAACCTTTCAATTTCGTATTTGAATGAAATTGAGAAAGGGAAAAAGTACCCTAAAACCGAGAAAATTATGGCTTTGGCTCGTGCTTTTGAGGTTGATTATGACTCGCTGGTGTCCTTGAAATTGAGTAAACAACTGGAACCCATTGCCGAATTATTGAATTCCAACATTCTGACGGAATTGCCCTTGGAGATTTTTGGCATTGAACCTTCCGATTTTATCGAATTGATGTCGCAGGCACCCGCCAAAATTTCAGCATTTATTAGTACAATTATTGAAATTAGTCGGAATTATGATATGCGGGTCGAGCAGTTCTATTTCTCGGTTTTAAGGTCGTATCAGGAAATGTACGATAATTATTTCGACGATTTAGAAGAGTCAGCTCAACAGTTCAGAAAATTATTTGAAATTGGCAATACCACTTCGCCCAACGAAACTTTATTGGGCGATATTCTGCAAAACTTTTACGGGTATCACATCGAAGAATTTACCAAAGAAGCCTACCCGGATTTGGTAAATATTCGGTCAATATACGACCAAAAAAATGGTAAATTGTTGATTAACAAAGATTTAAGTACCGAACAAAAAACTTTTACCTACGGGCGAGAAATTGGTTATCAGTTCTTGCAACTCAAAAATCGCTCTTATATTTCCTCCGTGATTGAAGTAGAATCGTTTGAACAGGTATTGAATAATTTTAGGGCTTCTTACTTTGCAGGAGCAATTTTGATTAATAAAAACCTATTAATCGACCGCCTCACGTATTTTTTTGCTTCCCCAAAATGGGATTCTTCGATGCTTTTGAGCATTATGAAATTGTTCAGCGTAACGCCCGAAGTGTTTATGCACCGCTTCACCAATATTGTATCGAGTCATTTTAAAATCAAAAACCTTTTTTACTTACGTTTCAATAATCAGGTAAATAATGATTTATTTTATTTGACCAAAGAAATGCACCTTACCAAATTGCACACGCCACATGGCAACGCCATGAACGAACATTATTGTCGCCGTTGGATGTCTTTGACCTTGTTAAAAGATTTAGAAAATAACCAAAAACAAAATGGCTATCATGCGGAGGAATTATTATGTAATGCACAAATATCAGAATATCTCGACACTGAAAATAATTATTTAGTCATTTGTTTGGCCAAACCATCGCCACCAAATTTAAGCATGAATAGTAGCATTACTATCGGTTTTGCCATGGATGATAATTTAAAAAGTGTGGTTAATTTTCTGAGTGATTCATCGCTAATTCATCGAAAAGTAAACGAAACGTGTGAGCGTTGTGGCCTTGAAAATTGTGCGGAAAGGATGGTTGCTCCAATAATTCTAAAAAAGCGTCAAGCAAGGGAGAAATTGAAAGAAGTAGTAGCTAATTTGCTCGCCTAATCTTTGAAAAATACAACGTTTAATAAAAGTGTTGGATAAAAAGAATAATATTTGGTAGAATTTAGGATTACAAAATATTATTTTGAAAAATTTGCATTTAACAAATTAAATTTTGACTATCTAAAAAATGATTCATTTATTATTTTGTTGCTAATTTATTATATATTTGCTAAATGTACTATATCGTATTTCTTATATGAAAAATCCCAATTGTCCCCGCTGTGATGGTAATAATATAACAAAAATTGGTGTTATTAATGAAAAACAGCGCTTTAAATGTAAGGACTGCAAGTATAATTTTACCGTTGAAAAGATGGGAAAAGGCATCTCAACTTATTACGTCATTAAGGCCTTACAGTTGTATATTGAAGGGGTCAGTTACCGTGAAATTGAACGACTTTTAGGCGTTTCTCACGTTTCTGTGATGAATTGGGTGAAAAAATATCAGATAAAAATTCCGAAGAATTCTGAATACTATCCAACGTATAAGATAATGAATCATAAGGAGTTAGTGGCTTTTTATGCGG
>JBBAKZ010000198.1:3586-6280 GCA_040403275.1 Arcicella sp.
TGCGGATAGAGAAAATTTGCGTGACTCCGGGATGATTGTAACAGAACTGGGAGATAAGTTTATGCTCATCAAATGGGAACGATTGAAAAATTAATCACCTTAAGTCATTGAAAAAATGGGTTTTTAAGGGACTCTTTAAGGTATATATTAAGTAAAAACAAAAAACTATATTAAAATAGCATGACTATATCAAGGCTATTGACAGTATAGTTTTTTTTGTGACCTTTGATTCATAATAGTACGAAATCAATATTTTTTTGTACAAAATATAACAAAACAAAACCATAAGAAAACCATTAATGCCATGAAGAAAATATTATTCTGTCTGATGGGCGGAGTGTTGGCTCATACCCAGATTTTCGCCCAACAAGCATCAGTTGCAATTACGACTATCACTACTAAAGCTACGCCTGTTCCAGTAGTATCGCCGGCCGCAGTTACGCCGGCCGAGCAAAAGATAGCGTTGTATGGATTTTTAAGAAATGACGTTTATTTGAATTCTCGTAGAAATCTTGATTTGAGAGATGGCGTTTTGGATGTGTATCCTTCTGATGCTACTAATCTTCCAACCAGAAGTGGAACAGCATTGACGGCTAATCCAAATGATGATGCTAATGCAGTTCCACAATTAGGATATTCGGCTATTGTTACTCGTTTTTGTGTCAGAATGGGTGGAATTACGGCTTTTGGTGCTAAGATTTCAGGAACTTTAGAAACAGATTTCTTCGGAATAACCAACGGAACGGGAGGTTCGGGTACTGGAACTGAAAATTTATTACGTCTTCGTCATGCTTATGCAGCAATGGATTGGACAAAATCCCAATTAATGATTGGACAATTTTGGAACCCAAACTTTATCCCAAAGTGTTTTCCGGGAACGGCTAATTTTAACACAGGAATTCCTTTTAATCCCTTCTCATTCGTTCCGCAGGTACGTTTGACTTCAAAAGTGGGAAAAGATTTATCATTAATGGGAATGATTTTTGGCTATGATTTAGCAGGTTTCAGTCCCGCAGGAACATTTGCCGTTGGTTCGGGCGTTGATGCACAAAAATTTGCTACCTTGCCCGCTTTCGCATCGCAATTAACGTTTGAAAATAAGTCCTTCTTAGCTTCAGTGGGAGTGGAAACGAATTCGTTGAGTCCAAGGATTACCGATACGCAAAATACGACCACGAAGGTATATGGAGGAACAGGAACTGGAAATGTTCAAAAAAATATTAGTTCAAATGTATTCACGCTAAACTTTTTGGCTTACGCAAAATTAACAACGAGCAAGCTTACGGCAAAATTCCACACTACTTACGGACAAAGCTATACGCAATATGTCGGTTTGGGCGGTTTTGCAGAATACAGGGATGCGACAACGGGTGAATGGAAATATGAGGCTCAAAATCAGCTAAATCTGTGGGGAGAATTAATTTCAACCAATGTTAAAAAGTTTCAACCAGCCATTTTTGTCGGTTATTTACAAAATATGGGATTGGGAAATTCAATTGCTACTTCGAGTATAAAACCGGGAACTTTAGCCTTCCAGGGTAGGGGAGTAAGTACTGCCACGAGCCGTACTTTTGACAATATGTTCAGAATTTCACCAAGATTAGATTTTTATTCGGGCAAAATGAAATTAGCACTTGAATACGAATTATCAGTGATGAAATGGGCTGATATTCAAGGATTAATTCCAACAAATGATGGTTCATTGCCCACCACGATTGATTTCAAACCAGGAACATCCGATAATGCAAGACCTTTCACTGCTACAAATAGTCGTATTTCAGCGGTAATGGTTTACAATTTCTAAGCATTAAGCCAGGAGCTTTGAGCATTCAGCTTTGAGGTAATAAATTGAATTTTAATTTTTTTATCAAATTTCATTACTTCATTACTTAAAACTTATATCCAAATAATCACTCAATAAAAAATAAACCCTTTACAATCATTATGTTAACAGATCAAATAGAAACCAAAACATCCACCAAAGGATTAGCCGCTATTATTGGCGCATCTTCGGTAGGTACATTAATTGAATGGTACGACTTCTATATTTTTGGAAGTTTGGCCACCATTATTTCCACGCAATTTTTTCCGAAAGATAATCCTACGGCAGCATTTCTTTCAACCTTAGCCACTTTTGCGGCAGGTTTCGTTGTTCGCCCTTTCGGAGCATTGTTCTTTGGTCGTTTAGGAGATTTGATTGGGCGTAAATATACGTTCATGGTTACGTTGGTATTGATGGGAGGAGCAACTTTCGCCATTGGTTTAGTACCAAAATACGAAACCATTGGATTCTTTGCACCACTTATTGTATTGGTTCTCAGACTTTTACAAGGACTTGCCCTCGGTGGAGAATATGGTGGTGCGGCTACTTACGTAGCTGAACACTCGCCCGCAGGTCAACGAGGATTTTGGACTTCTTGGATTCAGATTACCGCAACCGCAGGTTTATTTATCTCATTGGCGGTCATTTTAATTACGAAGAATTCAATGGAAAAAGCTACGTGGGAAGATTGGGGATGGAGAATTCCATTTTTAGTATCTATCATTATGGTTTATATCTCAGTGTTGATTCGGAAAAATATGTCGGAATCGCCTCTGTTTGCCAAAGCCAAAGCCGAAGGCAAAACTTCAACGAATCCTTTGAAAGAATCTTTCGGTAAGAAAGAGAATTTTAAAATGGTATTATTGGCTTTA
>JBBAKZ010000199.1:0-6259 GCA_040403275.1 Arcicella sp.
CCGAAAGTCCGGGAGCGCCAAAAGTACCCGTTAAGTTATCGTAACGTCCGCCACCCGTAATTGAGCCAATCTGTACACCAAGGGCTTTTACTTCAAAAATTGCTCCTGTATAATACGATAATCCACGGGCAAGCGTGATGTCTAATTCAATGTTTTCTTCCGATAAACCAAAGGCTGAAAGATAAGCCCAAACTTGCTTCAATTCATCAATTCCTTGTTTACCCGTTGCTGAATTTTCAAATAATTCTGCTAATTTTGAAAATTTATCTTGGTTAGTTCCCGAAATTTCAAAAATAGGGTCGAGTTTTGATAATGAATCTGGCGAAAATCCTTTTTCGGCCAATTCCTCTAAAACTTTTTCTTTCCCAATTTTATCTAATTTATCAATGGCAACCGCAAGCGTTCCTTCCTTACCTATGGCACCAATGGCCTCGGAAAGACCCGTTAAAACTTTGCGATTATTAATTTTGAGCGAAAATTTAATGCCGAATGCGTTCATAACTTCATGAATCATTTGGACAATTTCGGCTTCACAAATCAACGAATCCGTTCCTACTACATCGGCATCGCACTGATAAAATTCTCTGTAACGACCTTTCTGCGGACGGTCGCCACGCCAAACGGGTTGAATTTGATAGCGTTTAAATGGCATCGTTAATTCACTTCTATTCATAACTACGTAACGAGCAAAAGGCACGGTTAAATCGTATTTAAGTCCTTTTTCGGATATTTTTGTCGTTAGTTTTTTATACCCTGCTTCC
Organism: Arcicella sp.; assembly: GCA_040403275.1. Taxonomy (GTDB): domain Bacteria; phylum Bacteroidota; class Bacteroidia; order Cytophagales; family Spirosomataceae; genus Arcicella. The sequence continues at coordinate 762 of JBBAKZ010000199.1, forward strand.
AAATCTGATTGCCCAATTTTCTCCGAGAAATTACCCGAATTTAATATTTTGAATAATAATTGGTCGCCTTCTTCGCCATATTTTCCCATCAAAGTTGAAAGGTTTTCCATCGCAGATGTTTCGATGGGTTGAAATCCAAATCGTTCGTAAACAGAACGAATGGTGGAAAAAATATAATTTCGTCGAACCATCTGCTGTGGTCCAAAATCTCTTGTGCCTTTTACGATACTAGGTTTGCTCATTTTTATTGGTGATTGCGTGAATTGGGCGTTGTGAAATTTGTAAATTCTCTCAAATTCTCCACAAAATTACAAAACCCAAAAGATTTTTACGTCAATTTAGATTTTATTATAGATACGCAATTAAATTCAACAAGTAAATTAGTAATCGTATATACTTAATAATCAATTACTTAAAACATACTGATATAACTATTATCTAGTAATTATTATCTAGTAATTAAACTCTCATTTGGTAGAAAAAGAAAAAAGCTGTAATTTTGCACTTCAATTTAAAATCTGTTCATAATGGCTGTTACAAGACTCAAAAGAAAAGATAGAAGAAACAAGAGTATAGCCACTAACAAAGTGAACTCAATTAAGCATTTGACATCAATGCCCGAAATCAAGTTAATTGATATTGAGGCGATCAAAGCTGAGTTTGCTGCGAAGGCTGCGAAGTAATTTTGTACAATTTCTTCTAAGAATCAAAAAACCCATCCGTAAAGATGGGTTTTTTTAGTTTAGTAACCACCTAGTGATCAGTAGGATTCCTAGGATAATGAGGTAGAAAATTGAAAACCTACTTCCCTTTTTTGTCTTCTTTTGTTCTCAATAAATCGCCTAAATGATTTAGCTTTTTGACATGTTTCATCCTATCTTTTTCTTGTCTGTTGAATCTTTTATTAACGTCCATCAAAACCCTAAAACGAATTGCTTGGCCGAAGCTAACCAAGCCCAAATTGGTGATAATTAATCCATAAAGCCCCATGACAAACCATCTAGCAAAAGCAACGTTGTCATCCGCTTTAAGGGTTGCAGCGGTGCTAACGATGGAAATACCAAAGCCAAAAAATAATAAGCCAGCCGCAGCGCACAACAGCCATTTTGTTCTTAAAGACATTCGATTGACTAATCTTCGTCCAGGTGCTTTTTTGGGTATATCGGGTTTCATAAGGGCTATTTTAATTTGTACGTGTTGTTTGAGGTAAAATTATTTCCAAAGACTTCCAAGCGTTTTTTCAATACTCCAAAATTCTTCCTTTAAATCGCTTGGGATTGTTTTATTTGAATACGTAAAACCGTGTTCTTGCCAAAGAAAAATGGTATAGTAATCGGTTTGGTAAATCGCTTTGGCGGTGGTTCTGAATAGAGATAATTTTTCATTCGGTAATTTTTTTTCGATGGTCATTAAAAAATAAGCTTTTGTTGTCAGCATCATCACATTTTTGCCACCGATATTTTTTGATACGACAAATGCATTATTTTCCATACTTTTAAGGGCAGATTGAGGTAGAAAAACATCTTCTTGCCTTTCTACATAAAAGTTACTACCATTTACCCGCATTCTCCAGCCCTTAATTAGCTGATTTTTTGCGAGTTGTATTTTATTATCTTTTAAAATGGTATTCATATCCAAGTATCGAAAGGCACTGGTTTGGGCATGAGAACAAAGATAGGAAAGGGTAAATACGCACAATAAAAATAATTTTATCCTGTTTCTTTGAGAAATTATCGTCTTAAACATAATTTTATATTTCAATATTACCATAAACTAACAAAAACATTCAATGAAAATCAACAAAAAAGTAATTTTTACTATCTTAGTTTCTATTTCAGCGCTTTATGTGCATGGGCAGGACACTCGTTTTAACCAAAAAAACCCTGATAAACCAGAGGTAACTGAGTATATGGATCCCGAAATTAAAGTGATTACCCCTGGGGCAATTCCATCGGATGCAATCGTTTTATTTGATGGAAAAAATTTAGACCAATGGGAGTCCACCAAAGATGGAGGAGCCGCAAAATGGAAAGTTGAAGACGGTGCCATGACGGTTGTGGGAGGTGCTGGTGGTGTTTCGACCAAAAAACATTTTGGCGATTGTCAATTGCACATCGAATGGCGTTCACCCATCGAAGGCGATGAAAAAAAAGGACAAGGAAAAGGTAATAGCGGGGTGTTTTTACAAGGAATTTACGAAGTTCAAGTGTTGAATTCTTACCAAAACCGTACTTATCGCAATGGACAAGCGGGTTCTATCTATAAACAAAGCCCGCCATTGGTAAATGTTACTTCAAAAATGGGCGATTGGAACGTGTATGATATTATTTACACCGCTCCTAAATTCACGGTAAATGGTGGTGTGGAAATTCCTCCTTATGTTACGGTAATTCACAATGGCGTAGTAGTTCAAAATCACACGATGATTCAAGGAGTTACGAATTATATCGGACAACCAACCAATCCCGTTCACGGAAAAGCACCAATCCATTTGCAAGACCACGGCAATGCGGTGAGTTTTAGAAACGTTTGGATTCGTGAATTATAATTAATATTTTTGTTTAGTAGCTTTTATCAAGTACAACCATAAATAATAAATTCCCGTACGAAAGTGCGGGAATCTTTTTTTAGCTCAATTCCCAAAGAATGTTCATACGATGGATAAGTTTTTTTAACTTTGCAAAAACCATTACGAAAAAGAAAACAATTAGATGATTAAGCAGATAATTAGCTGGACACTCAGAAATATTCCTAGAAAATACATTCAATTAGTGGGTCATTTTGCCACAAAAACTTATGGTTTAATTCTGCAAGGCAACAACGTTGCATGTCCAGTTTGTGATTCAACATTTAGTAAATTCTTGCCGTATGGCCGCTTAGAACCCCGTGAGAATGCTTTATGCCCGAATTGCTTAGCATTAGAGCGCCATCGTTTAATGTATTTGTATTTACAGCAGAAAACAAATTTCTTTACTGACAACCTAAAAGTCTTGCACGTGGCTCCCGAATATTGCTTCATTGAACGTTTTGAAAAAATGAAGAATTCAGACTATATTACTGCAGATATTGAATCTCCTTTGGCAAAAGTAAGGATGGATTTACACCATATTCCATTTGAAGAAAATACGTTTGATGTAGTTTTTTGCAATCACGTGTTAGAACACGTTGAAGACGATATTCGCTGCATGGAAGAAATGCGTAGGGTTTTGAAACCTTCTGGTTGGGCAATTATGCAATCGCCACAAGATTGGAAATCGGCTACCACTTTTGAAGACAAAACCATTACCGACCCCAAAGAAAGAGAACGACTTTTCAAGCAAGATGATCATTTCCGTATATTTGGTCGGGATTATAATAAACGTTTAGAGCAAGGCGGATGGTTTGTTACAGAAGACAAGTTTGTCATGGAAATACCTGAGAATCAAGTCAATAGATTTGCTTTACCCAAAGATGAAATTATTTATTTATGTGAAAAAAAGTAAAATAAACCTCAAAATTGATGAAATATTTACCCATAAATTCTTCGCTTTTCATTGAAAACCGTGAACGATTAGCCCAATTATTAAAGCCAAATTCATTGGCTGTTTTCAATTCAAACGACCCAATGCCAACCAATGCGGATGGCACGATGGGTTTTCAACAAAATTCAGATTTATTCTATCTTTCGGGCATCGACCAAGAAGAATCAATCCTATTGTTATTTCCAGACTGTCCCGACCCAAAACATCGTCAAATCCTTTTTTTGAAGGAAACTTCTGAATTAATTGCCATTTGGGAAGGCTATAAATACACCAAAGAACACGCTCAAGAAGTTTCAGGCATTCAAAAAATTTACTGGACGAGTCAATTTGAATCTATTTTGAACACGCTTGTTTACGAAGCTGACAATATTTACCTCAATTCAAACGAACACCTGCGTAATCATTCTTCCGTTCAAACGAGAGATACCAAATTTATCATTTGGGCAAAAGAGCATTTCCCTTTGCACAAATTTGAGCGACTTGCCCCGTTGATGCACCAATTAAGAAGCATCAAAAATGGCTTAGAAATTGAATTAATTACCAAGGCTTGCAGAATTACTGAGTTAGGTTTTAGGAGATTATTAAATTTTGTAAGACCCAATGTGACAGAATATGAAATTGAAGCCGAATTAATTCATGAATTTGTGCGTAATCGCTCAAAAGGTTTTGCGTACAGCCCGATTATCGCTTCTGGACCAAATGCCTGCGTATTGCATTACATCGAAAATAATCAAGTTTGTAAAGATGGCGATTTAATTTTGTTGGATGTTGCGGCAGAATACGCCAATTATAATTCAGATTTAAGTCGCACCATTCCAGTAAACGGTCGTTTTACTACCCGACAAAGAGCGGTTTACAGTGCTGTGCATCGAGTTTTCAAATATGCGCAATCGATTTTGAAAGTGGGCGTATTGTGGGAAGAATACCAGAAAGAGGTGGAAAATTTTATGGAAAGCCAATTAATCGATTTAGGATTATTGAATCGTATGGACGTTGAAAAACAAAATCCGGACAATCCGTTGTTGAAAAAATATTTTATGCACGGCGTTTCTCATCATCTGGGTTTAGATGTACATGATGTTTGGAATAAATACCGTAAAGTGGAAGCTGGTATGGTTTTTACGATTGAACCAGGCATTTATATTCGAGAAGAAGGATTAGGCATTCGTTTGGAAAATAATTTCTTAATTACCGAAACCGGTAACATTGACTTGATGGCAAATATCCCAATCGAAATTGATGAAATTGAGGATTTAATGAATCCCTCATGAAAATTCTTTACGACCATCAAGCATTTACCGGGCAACGCTACGGCGGAGTAGCACGCTATTTTCACGATTTGATGGAATCGCTTTCAGAAATGGGCGTTGATATAGCATTGGCTTTACAATTTTCTAATAATGAATATCTGAAAAATAGTACCATTCGAATTCCGAAGCAATTTAGACATATTTTTGGGTTTATGCCCACGAGTATGTTGGTGTCTAGAACCAATCGTTTAAACAGTATTTTGCAAATTCAACGGGGTAATTTTGATATTTTTCATCCAACATTTTTTCATCATTATTTCTTACAACACCTTAACAATAAACCATTTGTGATTACTTATCATGATTGCATCAAGGAGAAATTCAACCTTGAACATATTGATAATGCTAGCAAAATACAGAAGCAAGAATTATTAACACGAGCCTCAAAAATAATTGCCGTTTCTGAAAATACGAAAAACGATTTATTGGAATTATATGAAATAGAAGCGGATAAAATTGATGTAGTTTATCATTCCACTGATTTTACTAATCATGTTCAACCAGCCCATTTTCATCTAAAAACGCCAGAAAAATATTTTCTTTACGTAGGAGCAAGAAACGATTACAAGAATTTTGATGGCTTGTTAAAATCCATTAAACCTGTACTAAAAAAACATCCTGATATCGTTTTATTATGTGCAGGTGGTGGAAATTTCAATGAACAAGA
>JBBAKZ010000200.1:0-6243 GCA_040403275.1 Arcicella sp.
CAATTTTAAATACATTTTTATTTAATTCCGTCTGCAAATAAAGCGTATCATACAAAGAACGTTCTGCGAAATTTATTTCCATTTTATCCGAATCATAAGAATCTTGATGATTTGGAATAATCATTTTTCTCAAATTAGTCGCTATTGCCAAACCATCAATCCTTATAGAATCGGGCAAACCTCTTTTCAAGTCCCAAAGATACACCGCTTCATTGTTTTTTACGTAATTAATAGGCAAATCAGTCGAAGAATTTGCAAATTTGAGACTTGCTATTGAATTGATTGTCTTTAAGTTACGAGCTTTGATAACAAGCGTATTCTCGTCAATTGATGGAGAAATTATGATGGGCAATTTATTGGGATTTACTGTTTTTGAAGATTCAGTCCTTGCGCCAATAATTGTAAAATTTATCACACTACTATTTTCATAAGCATCCCAAAGTTTGATAGAAATTTGGTGCATCTTGCCATCATTAATCGCTAATTTACCTTTAGAAACGGATGGTTTATAGATGGGTAATTCCGTATTTCCATCATCTTGAAAAAGTTTTTGAAAACGATTTCCTGTGGTTTGTTCAATTTGATAATCGTTATGCACATTGATATCATGAGAAATTTCGTTTGGAATTTGTTCCAGATGCGAGTAATACACTTCCTGGTTATCCATCATCAATTCAGCACAAGTGATACCATTCGAATTATGAGTAGCATTCATTTTGTCTACTGAAAGTATTTCAAGGCCTATTTCGCCATTTGCTTGGATAACTTGATCTATTTTATACGTACCATCCGATTGTTTATTTGGGGAAAACTGTTTTTTGCCAAATTCACCATTTACTCTCGAATCAACGTTTAGGGTTTTAATAATCAATTGTTGAAAAACGGGTGGAAGATTATCTTTTATTTCTGTAAACCCAAAATTTAGTGGATTTAAAATATTATTGCGAGTATCTCTAATTTCAAAGTGTAAATGAGGGCCTCCCGAACCACCAGTATTTCCAGACAGCCCAATGATTTGCCCCCTTGCTACTTCAAATTCACTCGGTTTTAAAGGCAATTTTATTTCAAAGGTTTGACTTTCAATTCGTTTCTTTTTTACATAACTCGCCAAGGGTTCAGCAAAGGTTTTTAAATGACCATATACCGAAATGAAACCATTTGGATGCGTAATAAAAATTACATTTCCGTATCCACTGGTTTGTACACGCACCTCAGAAATGTAGCCGTCGCCCGTGGCATAAACGGGCAATCCTTCACGCCCTTGGGTTTTGATGTCAATACCCGCATGAAAATGGTCGGCACGCAAATCACCCATTCCACCCGCCAAGTAATTTTGTTGATTAGGATTGATGGGGAATAAAAAATATCCTTTTGGATAATTTAATGTTGTTTTTTGAGCCTGAATATTTATAGATAAAAGACTCAAGAATATAATTATTAATGATTTTTTCAATGGGGAGTATTTAAAATTTGCTTTTTCTCAAACCTTTTAATTTCATTTGAGCAAAATAAGGATGGTCTGGATTTACAATTAATTCTTGTCTAAGTGGATGGATGAGAACATCCATATCTTCCAATGGAATAGCTCCTAAAAGCACTTCACTATCGCCAGGTAAAACCATTGCATTGCAAATAGTTCGTCTATTTTTAAATTTTAATTCAACACCTGTAACGACATCGAAGTCTTGTATTGTTCCATCGGCTAACTGACCTTTTCGTTTTTCTACAATAGGAAGTTGTAATTGTTCTTGAATGGATTCATTTATAAACAACATGTACGAACCTGAATCTACCAAAGCAGTTACAAACATACGTTTGATTTCATCCACACCAATAAAATATCTCCAATGCTATATCCTCCGCATTTATTAATTCTATTTCGGCGTATATTAAGCCCATGATTTTGTATTGTTTAAAATTTATTCGAAAATATCTATTTTACCTCAAAACTCATCATTTCTTTGTCTTCTAAAAATGCCGTTAATTTATCGCCAACCACCACTTTCCCAACTCCAGCAGGCGTACCCGTAAAAATTAAATCGCCTGTTTTTAAGGTGAAGTAGGTAGAAATTTCGGCAATAATTTCATCAAAATTCCAAAGCATCATTTCGGTATTGCCTTTTTGAACGGTTTTACCATTGATTTCGAGATGAAAATTCACATTCGCTAAATCGGCAAATTGAACTTTCGGAACAAATTCAGAAATAGGAGCAGAGCCATTAAAGGCTTTGGCTTTTTCCCAAGGCAAACCTTTTTCTTTTAATTTTGACTGCAAGTCTCTTGCCGTAAAATCAATGCCAAGACCTATTTCATCATAATATTTGTGTGCAAATTTAGCTTCAATATTTTTGCCAATTTTATTTATTTTCAATACAATTTCAATTTCATGGTGAATGTCGTCTGAAAAATCAGGATGGTAAAAAGGCTCATTATCTCTCAAAATTGCCGTATCAGGCTTCATGAAAATTACGGGTTCTGATGGTCGCTCATTGTTCAATTCGCTTATATGGTCGGCATAATTTCGCCCTATACACAAGATTTTCATATTTTTTCGTTTTAATATTAATACAAGTTTTGAAAATAATTTCAACAAAATTACCCTGAATTCGTAATAATGTAGAACCTTTTTGTGATTTTTACGTCTTAAATTCAATTATCTTTTAGAATGGCATACTTTTTTGCTTGAATAAACGATAACTAAATCAATACCTTAAAACTAAATATTGTAATGAAGAGAATAATTTTTTTCGGAGGAATCCTCCTTGCTACTTTTTGGGCTTGCACAAAAGTACCTTTATCCAATCGTAATCAATTATTATTGGTTTCTGATTCGGAGATGAATGCCATGGCTTTTACTAGTTATAAACAATTCCTTGATACAAGTAAGGTAGTACCAGCTTCTACGCAACAAGCAGCGATGGTGAAAAGAGTAGGGGATAAAATAGCCAAGGCAGCACAAAATTATTTTAATAGTGTGGATAGACCAGAATATTTGGAAGGGTATCAATGGCAAACTGAATTAGTTCAAAGTAGTCAGGTGAATGCTTGGTGTATGCCTGGCGGAAAAATGGTTGTTTATACAGGAATTTTACCAATCACGCAAAATGAAACGGGTTTAGCGGTGGTCATGGGTCATGAGGTTTCTCACGCCATCGCCAAACACGGTGCCGAGCGAATGAGTGAAGGAATGTTGGCACAAGGTCTATTAGTGGCAGGTCAGGTCGGTATGGGAATTGCGATGAAAGACAAGCCAGCCGCTACACAAAATCTTTGGAATACCGTATTCGGCGTTGTGGCTCCGATAGGTGCTCAATTAGGAATGTTGGCTCACGGGCGTTATCAAGAATCGGAAGCTGACCATCTAGGTTTGATTTTTATGTCGATGGCTGGTTATAATCCGAATGAAGCAGTTGATTTTTGGACTAGAATGGCAGCGAAAGCGGGTGGAGGTGCTAAAACACCGGTATTTCTTTCAACGCACCCTTCCGATCAAACACGAATTGCCGACATCAAGAGTCGAATGGGTGAAGCGATGAAATATTATAATGCTTCTGCTAAAAGCGGAGCGAATGGAAGGTATTAGGGGGTAGATATCAGTGTATAGCCAATAGAAAAAAAATGGATAGAATTTAATTCTACCCATTTTTTTTTGAATATTTTCCAAAGGCCAAACCGAATTTCTGATAAAGTTTATTACCGAGACCGATACTCTGAAATCTAATCTATCTAATCTAACTTTAAAAATTTACATTCCTTTCAAAACTTCTTCAACTCTCAAAGCTGCATCTTTCAATAAAACTGCTGAAAATACTTTCAAGCCAGATTCATCAATGATTTTTGCCCCTTCGGCAGCGTTTGTTCCTTGTAAACGAACAATAATTGGTACTGGAATATCACCGATTGCTTTGTAAGCTTCAACAACACCCGTAGCAACACGGTCGCACCGAACAATACCTCCAAAAATATTAATCAAAATTGCTTTTACATTTGGATCTTTCAAAATAATACGGAAACCTGCTTCAACGGTTTTAGCATTTGCTCCACCCCCAACATCAAGGAAGTTGGCCGGATGTCCACCCGATAATTTGATAATATCCATCGTTGCCATGGCTAAACCTGCTCCATTCACCATACAACCCACGTTTCCGTCAAGTTTTACATAGTTAAGGTCATTTGCTGATGCTTCAACTTCTAAAGGATCTTCTTCCGTTACGTCACGCAATGGAATAAAATCTGGATGACGATAAAGTGCATTGTCATCTAAATTAACTTTAGCATCCACGGCTAAAATTTTGTTATCAGACGTTTTCAAAACTGGATTAATCTCAAACATGGATGAATCAGTTTCAACGTATGCTTTGTAAAGTGAATTGATAAATTTTACCATTTCTTTAAAAGCATCACCCGATAAACCTAAAGCAAAAGCGACTTTACGAGCCTGAAATGCCTGTAATCCAACACTTGGGTCAATCCATTCTTTGAAGATTTTTTCTGGAGAATGTTCAGCAACTTCTTCAATGTCCATTCCGCCTTCAGTGGATGCCATGATGACATTACAACCTCTTGCACGGTCCAACAAAATCGAAACGTAAAATTCTTTTACTTCAGAAACGCCTGGATAATATACGTCTTCAGCAATCAAAACTTTACTAACTTTCTTGCCTTCAGGACCTGTTTGGTGCGTAATCAATTGCATTCCTAAGATTTCTTCCGATTTTGAACGAACTTCGTCTAAAGATTTAGCCAATTTAACTCCACCGCCTTTTCCACGGCCTCCAGCATGAATTTGTGCCTTAATCACGTGCCAACCTGTTCCAGTGCGGGCTGTTAATTCACGGGCAGCTTCAACTGCTAATGCGGGCGTATCCACAACAATTCCTTCTTGGATTCGGACACCGTAATGTTTCAAGATATCCTTTCCTTGATACTCGTGTATATTCATTTGATACAGTTTTTATATGCGAAATAAATTCGTCCGCTAAATTACTGACAAACTATTTAATTAAGCGTTTTTATGATGTAAATTTTAATATACATCGTCAAATTTGTAATTTCGCAATAACAAAAAATAACCTCAGAAAAAAAAGATGCCAAAACTTAGTATTATTGTTCCTACTTTTAATCACAGCAAATTCATTGCGCAAATGTTGGAGGGGGCATTAATGCAAAAAACTGATTTTGATTTTGAAATTGTCATTGGCGACGATGCTTCTACCGACGATAATCCGTTGATCATTCAGGAATATACTCAAAAATACCCTTCCATTATTAAATCCTTTTTGCATTCAAAAAATTTAGGGCCAACTGAACCTCGAGAATTGGGTGGGAAAAATAATGTTGGATTTTTATTTGGTCAATCTAAAGGCGAATACATCGCCTTGTGTGAAGGCGATGATTTTTGGACTGACCCTTTGAAATTGCAAAAACAAGTAGATTTTTTGGATCAAAACCCCGAATTTGCTCTGTGCCATCATCAAATGGAAGTTATTTACGAAGATAATTCACCATCACATTTGTTCAATCCTGAAAATCAATTAGATATCTCAAAAATTGATGATTTGTTAACGGATAATTCTTGGCTTTTAGGAACGGCAAGCACGGTTTTTAGACACGTTTTTAAGGATGGAATGCCCGATTGGTGGTGGAAAACCGCCAGTGGAGATTTGGGAATTTTTATCGAAGTGGCTCGCTTTGGAAAAATAAAATATTTGCCCGAAACAATGGGTGCGTACAGAAAACATCTTGGCGGAATGACCAACATTCATACGCCACAAAATCGTTTTTTCTTAAACAATAGAATGGAAATGTTTCAAAGTGTAAACGAGTATTTGAACTATGAATACGCAGAAATATTGACTAAAACAATTCTAAAGTACCAAAATGTGCTGACTGCTCTCTGAGATTTTTGCTCAACATTTGTCATTATTTTACAATTAAAATAAACATACATTTTAAAAATGAAAAATATTCTCTTCGTAAGTCATGATGCAAATAGGGCAGGAGCCCAAATACTTTTACTTCGTTTTTTGCGACTTTTGAAGGGAGATCATCATTTTCAATTTTCTATCTTGTTGAAAGAAGGCGGTATCATTGAAAATGAATTCAAAGAAATTGCTCAAACTTACTTTTGGAAAAAACCGACCGCTTTCCAGAACAAAAGTATTTTGGCTAAATTATATAAAAAATTTACTAATAAAGGCGATGATCGAAAAAATCTCATTTCAATCCTCAAAGCACAGAAAT
>JBBAKZ010000201.1:0-6237 GCA_040403275.1 Arcicella sp.
CCCTTAGCAACCCAAGACGGTTTGACCGCCGTAAAATACGTGCGTGAACACGCCAAAGCCTTAAACCTTGACCCGAAAAAAATTGGTTTTATGGGTTTTTCAGCGGGTGGAACACTCACGATGTCAGTTGTTTATAGCGCAGATGATACTAATCGCCCCAATTTCGTTGCGCCAATTTATGCGTATGAAAAAGCTATCATTGGAAATAATATGCCACAAGAAAAAACACCCATTTTCATTGCCGTTGCCAGTGATGACCAATTGGGATTAATGCCGCACAGCATCAATATTTACCGTAAATGGTTCGATGCTAAGCAACCTGCTGAATTACACATTTACGAAAAAGGTGGACACGGTTTTGGCATGAGAAAATCGGGTATTTCAACCGACGGATGGATTGATGATTTTGGAAATTGGCTAAAAATGCAAGGGTATTTAAAATAAATTTTCGTTAAAAATAACCAATTAGATTATCGCTGCGATTGTCTTTAAATATTTTATATTGAGAATGACATAACCTATTGGAACTTCCCGAAAGTTTAACCCATAACGGAGTTATTTCGGGAAGTTGAACCAAATTATTGAACTTTAATTCTGAAATTTATTTCGCATTCTATAATTTGCTAATGAATAACAAGTTTAAAACTAATTTCTACGTATTCGTTAAAAATTAGTTTATGTTAGAAAATATTGCAATAACTTGATTAATAACGAGTTCCAATACTATTGCCTAACAACTAAACCTTAACCCCTGCTTATTTACTTACGCTTTCAAACCATTTCAAACTAAACTACGTGAAAAAAATATCACTATTTTTAATCATTTTTGCAGTTACTCAACTAAGTTTTTCGCAACAGAAAACGGCAGAAAAGACTATCATAAACGTTGATTTCAATAAAAGTGTAGGCGAAATGTATCCATTTTGGGCATTTTTTGGCGCTGATGAACCCAATTATGCTTATATGAAAGATGGTAAAAAATTGCTTTCAGAATTATCCGCCCTCTCTCCCACGCCTGTCTATTTCAGAACCCATAATTTATTGACTTCTGGGCATGATACACTCAATTTAAAATGGGGTTCAACCAATGTTTATTCGGAAGATGCCAAAGGAAAGGCGGTTTATGATTGGACTATTTTGGACAAAATCATGGATACTTATATCCAAAGAGGCATTAAACCAGTGGCTCAATTTAGCTTTATGCCAGAAGCACTTTCTTCAAAACCGCAACCTTATGAACATCATTGGCAACCTGGCATGCCTTATGATAAAATTTATACGGGCTGGACTTATCCGCCCAAAGACTATAAAAAATGGGCTGCGCTGGTCAGTGAATGGGTAAAACACGCCGTGAATAGATACGGAAAAACCGAAGTTGAATCTTGGTATTGGGAGCTTTGGAACGAACCAAACATTGGTTATTGGAGTGGTACAGTTCAAGAATATTGCAAATTGTACGATTATACCGTTGATGCCGCTAAAAAGGCTTTGCCAACCATAAAAATCGGCGGACCAGAAACCACTGGACCAAGTTGGAATAAAGCGGGTGATTTTCTAAAAACATTTTTAAAACATTGCGTTTCTGATACCAATTATGTGACAGGAAAAATCGGAACACCGCTAGATTTTATTTCTTTTCATGCCAAAGGCTCACCCAAAATAATTGACAATCATATTCAAATGAACATGGGCACCCAATTGAGAGACATTGCCGAAGGCTTCAAAATTGTTAATACTTTTCCGACGTTAAAAAAATTACCTATCATCATTGGCGAGTCTGACCCCGAAGGTTGTGCGGCTTGTGGAATGAAAACAAATCCACAAAATGGCTATCGAAATGGCACCATGTATTCAAGTTATACAGCTGCTTCTTTTGCACGAAAATATGCCCTTGCCGATTATTACAAAGCCAATTTATTAGGAGCAGTCAGTTGGTCTTTTGAATTTGAAAATCAGCCTTATTTCTACGGATTCCGTGATTTAGCGACCAATGGCATTGATAAACCAGTGCTCAATGTTTTCAAAATGTTCGGAATGATGTCGGGCAAACGGGTGGAAGTAAAAGGTACTCAATCTTATAATTTTGAAATGATTCGAGATTCGAGTGTGCGAGGTAAAAAAGCAGATATTGATGCACTTGCCAGTAAAAATTCGCATTCGGCGGCGGTAATGCTTTGGCATTATCACGACGACGACGTCCAAACTGCTGCTGCTACAATTGAAGTAAATTTGAAAGGTTTTACGGCTAATATTTTGAATTTTCATCATTACAGAATAGATGATAAAAACAGTAATTCATACCATGTTTGGCAAGAAATGGGTTCGCCCCAAAACCCAACCTCAGAACAAATTGTTACCTTGGAAAAAGCTGGACAATTAAGTTTATTAACTTCACCAATATATGTAAAAACGGTAAATGGTGAACTCAAATTAATCATTCAATTACCTCGCCAAGGTGTTTCTTTATTAAAATTTGATTGGTGATTTGTAACAAATTACTAATCAAATTCAAAAAGACGGAGTCGTTTAAAAAGTATAGAGTTCAAAGTGTAAAGCATTTCATGCCAAATAATATGCCGAAATGACAGCCGCTCATAAACTTTTGACTTTCTACAAAACCCCGTCCTTAAAATAAAGCTTGATAATTATTTATCTATTTTACCTTTCCATAAAAACAAAAAATGCTCGTAGCAGTGCAACGAGCGTTTTGGAATCACCTAACCACTAAATATAATCTTTTCAAATAGTAATAAATAAGTTTTCGTCAAAAATAAGTTTATTTTTGAATATACTGCAATAGCTTGGTTAATAGATAGTTCCTGTAATATTGCCTCACAAGTAAATCCTAACCCCCACTTATTATCATTTGTGTTAAAATCTCGTTTTAAATCTTGCCGATTCCAATTGCGCTTGTTTTCCCTCTGAATTGTTGGCAATGATAATTAATTCTCCCTCTACCTCATTATCGGTCAATTTAACAATATTAACTCGACCCACGCCATTTTTTAATCCTTCATCGTTTGCTAAAGTTGTTTGATAAAAATTACTTTCTTCACGATATTTATCAAAATCTTTAATCAAATTTCCGACATTTTGAAAATCCCCTTCACCTGGAATAAAGTATGTTCCTTTATTACTAACGTTGTATAATTTTACAAAAACTGATTCAGCTGTATTATCGTCAGTAACCACGATTGTTAAAACGGGTACCCCTCTTTCCGAACTTTTCTTTACTTGAACCTTAGAAGAATATAATTTATGCGTTGAACTGTCGCCAAAACTAATCTTTCCAGAAAAATATCCTTTCGAAGTTCTATCTAGTGAGTCTAAATTTTTTGAATACGTAATTGCTGTTATTACTGAAAGTAGTAAAGCACTGACTAACACAATTGGGTTATTTTTAAGCGTATTTTTCATAGGTTTATTAAATACTACAATATAAAATGTTAGGATAAATATTTTAGAAATGTTTAAATTGCTTTAAAACATGTTGCTTGGAAATCCAAAATTTGTATTATTCCTATATTTTAAACACAAAAATACAATTTTTTATGATTAAATCAATGACTTTTGTTACCAGTGATTAATTAAATTATTAAACGGTCATTAAGTTGATTAATGTAGGATTAACCTGTTTGACGCACATTTCAAGTGGCAGATTTTACCAAAATATTACCGTTTAAATCATGGACGTTAAAAAGGTAGAAAAGGTTGTAAGCATATTAAAATCAGCTAAAAAATTTTCTTTAATTTTACCATTCGGTATAAAAAATCAATTTCTATGAATTTATCCATTAACGCAACGACTGATAAAAGTGAAGTTTTTAGTCAAATTGCCTCTGAATTATCAGTTTTAGGTTTCAACGTTGAAACCGAAGACCAAACTCGCCCCTGGGGAGGCTTTTTTGTGTTAGACGAAGATCAAGCACAAGCTTTCGCTACGCTTTATTTCTCACATTTAGAAATTTCTGAAATTCAGATTACCAATAAATTATCTCCTAAAATTTTGGTGGTAGCTCCGCACAAACGTTTGTCATGGCAGTATCATTTCAGAAGGGCAGAAATCTGGAAGGTGATTGCCGACACAACGGTAGGCGTAAAAATCAGTAATACGGATGAACAATCCGACGAAGTAATAACGCTAGAATCGGGTAGTTTTATTCAGATGGACAAAGGTGAACGCCACCGTTTGATTGGTTTAGATGGATGGGGCGTTGTCGCAGAAATTTGGCAACATACCGACATCGGAAATCCTTCGAACGAAGAAGATATTGTAAGATTACAGGACGATTTTGGTCGGTAAACAGCTGAAATAACAACATGGCAGCTATTTGCTACCACTAAAGTTTTAGTAAACTGTCCAAGGCTAGATGGTATTCTTGAAAATCTGCCAGATTTTTATGCCTGCCGTTTGGAATCGTCGTCAGGATTTCAGACGGTTTTTTGTTTAGCAACGTGGCTAATTTTAGACTTGACTTATACGGTACAACGGCATCTTTTGTACCATGAAAAAAGTGTATTTTACAAGGTACTTTTCGAATCCAAAGGTCGGTACGAAATTGGTATTTCAGTATTGAGGGATACGGAATTAAAGGAAAATAGCTATTTATGACATCCGCTAAGTTGAAATATGGCGTTTCTAATATCAACATTTTGGGGCTATTTTCAGAAGCCAAACGAGTGGCAATTCCCGTACCTAGCGACTTTCCATAAAGAATAATTTGATTTTCTAGAAAGTGTTTTTTTGCCCATTCATACACATAATTTGCATCGGAATGCAAGGCTTTTTCCGATAATTCACCCGTCGACTTTCCGAATTGTCGGTAGTCAATTATCAAAATATCATAATCATTCTTAGTAAAATCAATTGCATATTTTCCCCATCTTCTAAGGTCATCAGCATTACCATGAAAATAAAGAATTAAGCCCTTTCTTTTCGAAGAATCTGTTTTGAAATACAAAGCATTAATTCTAACGTTCGCCTCTGGTTCAAACCAAATTTCTTTAAAATTCTCCTTGAATTGGTACGAATAATCTATACTCAATATGGTATTTTTAAAAAGAAGTTTTTCTTGAAATAGAATGGCTGTAGCAGCAAGTAAAATATAAATTATGAAGACGTACATTAACACTTTGCGGAAAGTTTTCATGAGCGCAAAGATAAAAGTTATGTTCAAACATAGCAAGGTTGAATTATCTAAGCGGAAAA
Source organism: Arcicella sp. (assembly GCA_040403275.1). Classification (GTDB taxonomy): domain Bacteria; phylum Bacteroidota; class Bacteroidia; order Cytophagales; family Spirosomataceae; genus Arcicella. Next base: position 5,210 of record JBBAKZ010000201.1, read on the forward strand.
GTTTGCTGAAACATCAACCGTTCAAATATCGGTATAACCATTCATAACTCTTCAAAACTCATCTTCAAATAATGCAATTTTTAATTTATTATTATTTCAATAAAAAATAATACTATTGTTCTTAAATTGCCTCTGTTTGCGTATTATCAGGATTACTGACAATTATGGAAATATTAAATTTCTATAAAAAGTTATAAAAACTATGAACCTTTTAAAAGTTTCCTTAGTTTTGTACCCATAAACGCTAAAAGTTTTATTAGTTTATGTAACAACAACTTGTACTAATTCGAATAATCCTAACCAGATGATATTTTAAAAATTTGAAATGGAAATCAAAGAAAGAATCATTGCTAAAGCACGTGAACAGTTTTTTCGTTATGGCGTAAAATCCGTAACGATGGATGACATCGCTAAGGAATTGGGTATCTCGAAAAAGACAATTTACCAGCATTTTGAAGATAAGGATGCGCTCGTTTATCAACTAATGATGGGCGAAATGGCTAAAGATAAGAGCGAATGGGATGCTTTGAATAAAAGCACAAAAAATGTGATTGAAAAGATTGTGAAATCAATGGATATCATCAAACAAGCCTTTGCAGAAATTAATCCTTGTACCTTTTTTGATATTAAAAAATATCATCCAAAAACTTGGCAAATTTTTGAAGAGCATAAACAAGATTTCATCTTAGCTTCTATTCATCAAGAACTTGCCGAGGGCATTGAACAAGGTTTTTTTAGAGCTGATATTAAAGTTGAAATTTTGGCAAGGATGAGGATGGAACAGGTTGAAATGGGTTTCGACCCTCATTTATTTCCTCCCAACAAATTTTCTTTAATTGATGTAGAATTGACCATGTTGGATCATTATATCAGGGGCATTTTAACTTCAAAAGGTTTGGACGTTTATCAGGAATTTATGCAAAAAGCCGTCAATGGCAAACAGTTAGTGAATGGCTTTTAAGTAGGGGTTAGGATTTAGTTGTTAGGCAATAGTATTGTAACTCGTTATTAATCAAGCTATTGCAACA
>JBBAKZ010000202.1:0-5864 GCA_040403275.1 Arcicella sp.
TACAGATTCTATTCTTTGATTTAATTGCGTAATAACATCTTGCATATTATTGATAATGAATGGTTTATATTTAACGCAGGCTGGGTTCGCAACCCAGCCTGCGTTCTAAAACGTAGTCAAATTTATTTTTGCTGTCAACTATTTTACCCTAATTTTACCTCTTTCCCAGTCTTAGCAGCTTCAAAAATAGCGGCCATAATTTTCATATCTTTCAAACCTTCCTCGCCGGGCGTTCTCATCGGACGATTGTTGAGTATATCACTCGAAATTCCGTCCAACATTAACGTTTGGTGATGCACAATCGGAAATTTCATTTCGCCTTTTGAAGTTTTACCGATTAAAGGGCCATAATCAAAGGCGGGAGACATTTCTAAATTGCCATTCTCGTAACCAACGTAAAGCCTCTGCACGTAAGAATTATAAGTAGTGGTATGGTTGGAAATAACGCCACTAGGAAATTTCATTTGCCAAAACATCGTTTCTTCAATGCCATCCACATAAATATCAGGCCGAGTTTTTACGGCTTGTGCCGTCACCGAAATTGGCTCTTCGCCCGTGGCATATCTTGCGGCATTGAGTGCATAAATTCCCACGTCCAACATGGGACCACCACCCGAAAGTTTTGGAATCATTCGCCAAGCTTTTTTATCTCTCAACGGAAATCCAAAACTTGATTCCACAAAGGTTACTTTTCCAAAATCTTTATCTTTTGCCAAACGAATAACTTCATTAGTAAATGGCTCATAATGAAGTCGATAGCCGATGGATAGCGTTACTTTTGCCGCCCTGCAAGCCGCAATCATTTCCTCACATTCTTTTACAGAAATGGCCATTGGTTTCTCGCAAAAAACGTGTTTCCCTGCTTTTGCCGCTCGCAAAACAAACTCATGGTGCATTCCATTTGGCAAAACCACGTACACCGCATCAATGTCATGGTTCTTGGCGATTTCATCAAAATTTTGATAATTATAAATATTCTTTTCTGGAATTTCATACTTCTTTTTCCAGATTTCTGCCTTTGCGGGCGTGCCCGTAACGATGCCCGCTAAATGACAAAATTGTGTGTTTGCGAACGCTGGAGCTAGATTATTGGTCGCATAACTACCCAATCCAATCAGCGCAATACCCAATTTTTTCTCAGGTTTAATGGAAACATTGGCTTTGGAAATTAAGGGTAAAGCAACGGAAGTTGCCACAAAGGTTTTTAAAAAATTACGTCGAGTATTGTTCATATATTGGGATTTATTTTAAAGTATTTTTCACTTATATCTCTTTACGAGCCATATATTTTTCTAGTCCTGCCATGGCCGTAAAGTTGCTTCTGAATGATAACATGCTGCCATGGTGTTAAAATCTTTTTGGGCGAAGGCTTCGTAAAATTTGCGGACTAATTGTTCGTTTGGGTGCATAATTGTCTTTGGTTTTAGGAAAGTATCTGCATAAATTTACGTAGAACATAATTTCTATCAAAACGATTAGAATCAAATCAACAAAATGAAAATATTAGCCTTTTTACTCAGCATTTGCTTTTTTAGTTTTATAAAATCCGACAAGCCAGCCTATTTGCTGTACGATCAAGATTTGAAAACTGTTTCCTACGAAAAAATGCTCAAAGAACTAACACAAGCAGATATTGTTTTCTTTGGCGAATTACACGATAATTCTTTAAATCATTGGCTTGAATTACAGGTTACAAAAGATTTATTTTTAGCCAAAAAAGAACAACTAATCTTGGGTGCCGAGATGTTTGAAGCTGATAATCAGACGGTTGTGGATGAATATTTAAAATCATTTATCACCGCAAAACAATTTGAAACCGAAGCAAAAGTGTGGCAAAATTATCAAACCGATTATAAGCCTTTGCTGGATTTTGCCCAAGAAAATAAGCTCAAATTTATCGCTACAAATATTCCAAGAAGATACGCCAGCATGGTTTCAAAAGGTGGACTGGAAGCATTGAACCAGCTTTCGGACGATGCCAAAAAGAACATGGCTCCTTTGCCCATCGACGTAGATTTGACTTTGCCAGCTTACGCAGAAATGATGAAAATGGGTGGAATGCACGGAAGCGGAGGCATGAGTATGTCGGCGGAAAATATCACCAAAGCCCAAATAATTAAAGATGCCACGATGGCGAGTTTTATTTTGAAAAACTATGAAGCTGGACGGACGTTTTTGCACTATAATGGAAGTTATCATTCCAATAATTTTGAAGGAATTGTGTGGCATTTGAAGAAGAAAAACCCTAAATTGAAAATCGTAACCATTAATACCATTCAAGCCCAAGATATTACGCAACCTGCTGAAAAAGAGAAGAATACCGCCAATTTTATTTTCGCCATTCCTGATGATATGACGAAAAGTTATTGATTATTTATTTTAATTTCACCATGAACATCACATTCACCACCCTTAAAACCGACCGAGAAATCCAACAATTATTGGATTTACAACAATTAAATCTGACGAAAAATATCTCGGAAGATGTTGCCAATGACCAAGGATTTGTGACCGTTGTCCACAATTTTGATTTGCTTTTACGCATGAATCGGGCTTTTCCGCAAATTATTGCTAAAGATGGTGATGTTATTGTGGGCTACGCCTTAGTAATGCCCGAAAGTTTCAGGTTCGATATTCCCGTTTTGACGGCAATGTTTGAAATGTTGGATACATTAGAATACAAAGGCAAGTTGATAAAAGATACCAAATACTACGCCATGGGACAGATTTGTGTGGCAGAAGGCTATCGTGGACAAGGCATTTTTGATGGACTTTACGCCAAACATAAATCCGAATTATCCGACCATTTTGAGCTATGCGTTACCGAAATTGCCAAACGAAATTTGCGTTCGTTGGCGGCTCACAAACGAGTGGGTTTTGAGATAATTCATGAATATTTTGATACAACTTATCCTGAATTGTGGGAAGTGGTGGCTTGGGATTTTAGGTAGGGTTTTTTATTAATCATTGACACGAATGAAAATCTTACTTATGTTTTTTAGGGTAAATATTTTAATAATATTATTCACAAATAGCATTTTCTCACAAAAGGGAAATGATACGATTACCGTAATAGATGTTAAATCTTTCATGGAACCTTATCAAAATAAAAATCCTGATACGATTGCATATATGTTTGTTCAGCAAGTTGCAGCATTTCCTGGCGGAAGGGATTCGCTGAATTCGTACGTGAAAACATATTTGTTTAGCAATTCAAGGCAGGTAGTTAAAAACAAAACGATGGTTCTATGTATGGTTACGATAGAAAAAAATGGATGTATATCTGAAGTTGAAATATTAGCCCCCAACATTCATAATTTAGATTTAGAAAATGGTATAAAAAATGCACTATATTCATCTCCTACTTGTATTCCTGCATCACATGATGGGAAAAAATTAAGGTTCAAAACTATTTTACCATTTCACTTTCCATAATTCAATCTTTTACTCACATTAAGTAAAATCACCCTCGTCTCGTTTTATTTGTAACTGATGAAAATAATTTTAATTTCCTTTCTGGATTTCCTCTAATAGTTGGGTAATGCTCTTCGATAACTTTAATTTATTTTTAGTCTGAATTGGGATAATTGTACTTTTTAACGCTGTTACTTAATCAAAAATATCTTAATAATTTTGTTTGACAATCAAACAAAAACTACATTTGTATCATAAACTAAAACTAACTATTATGGATAAAATCCAAAGTTTACTGATTGATTTGAGAATGAAAAGAGCCACTATTTTAATGAATCTTCGTAATCAGCAAGAGAATGAAGACTTGCAAGATATGGAGAAAACGGATAAGCTACTTGATACACTCAATGAATTAAATAAGGGTATAGAAATAATAGAAAATCATCTTAAAAACTTGGGTAAATAGTCCCATTACTAACATGACAAAGCAAGAATTAATCACCAAATATTTCAATGCTCAAAGTGAGGAAGAAGTAAAAGAATCTATTGAATGGATGAATGAGGCTATAAGAAATGCTACGCCCGAAGATAAAGAAACCTTGAAAGCAGTAGTTTATGCTAAGAACGAAATGTTAATTAAAGAATCAAAAGATTTACTTTCGCAAATTGATAGTGTGTTGGCAACGCCCGATTATACGATTAATTTGAATGAATGGATTACAATGAAGGAGTATTCTAAACGATTCAATCTTTCTACCACGAACGTAGTCACTAACTGGATTAAACGGGGTATCATTCCTCAGGAGAATATTAGGACTGTACCTATGCTGAATGGTTTGAAATTGATTAAAGCCGTTAAATATATATAGCTTTCTTAATCATCAACTGAAATGAAAATCACCCGAAAAACCCTTTTAAAAACCCTAACGGCAGGATTTATCACCCTCCCAACTTTTGGCAAAAGACAAATGGAGAAAGACCTTTTGGGGTATAAAGCTGAGTTTGCCGATGCTTGGAAACGCTCTGAGGAATATACACTCACGATTTATAACCAAATGCCCGAAGAGAAATTGGAGTTTCGTTATACGCCCGAATCCTTTTCATTTCGTACCCAATTTGTACATTGTATTATTTATACGGCGGCTCAATTGTGCGGTCGTTTGAACATTCCCAATCCTTACGAAAAAACGCCGCCATCCTTTTGGGCAAAACTCACGAAGGTGGAACTGGAAAATGAATTGCATAAATTTTATGCTTGGGTTTTGAAAGTGGTAAATGAAACCAAGCCAGAAACGCTCCTAAAACCAGAAGATTATGCGGGCGGAACCATCCAAATGTGGCGCTTTTTCTATGCAATGGAAAACCATATTATTCATCATCGGGGACAAGCCATTTGTTATTTGCGATTTAATGAGGTCATTCCAGAAGGTTACGTTGGTTGGTAAAATATGTGAAATTGCCATTAAGCGAAAATTCGCTAAAAATATTTTACACAATTATTTAAAAATATCTTCTCTTGAATCAATCAACTTTTTCAAAATAAAAGCTAACAAATTTCATTATTTGAAGAATTATCTTTTGAATTTTAGGAGGTAAACAAAAAATAATAGTTGGCGAAAATGGTATATCATAAAATATTATTTGGTTTTTATTTGTAATTAAGAAATAAACTACTGTATATTTGGTGAGTATCGAATGAATTTATAGCGAAAATTCGCTGAAAATATTATTCTAAAATTAGATGAATCAAATTTCTGTAAATATTATTGTAGTCCTAATTCTGCTCTGCTTTTGAGTTGAGTTAGGCTTTTTATTTATTTCAAATAAGACCTTTCTCACCTCATGTGGAAGGTCTTTTGTATAATAATGGCACGCAGATGAGACTGACCGTCCGTCTTATCTGCGTGCCATCATCCAATATATCCAAATTAACAAAATGGAATTAAACAAATTTTCCCGCACGCTTACCCAAGAAGTAACCAACCCTGCCGCTAAGGCCATGTTGTATGGTATCGGTCTGACCACAGAAGATATGCAAAAAGCCCAAATAGGCATCGCCAGTACGGGTTATGAAGGCAATACTTGTAATATGCACTTGAACGGATTATCGGTCCACGTGAAAAAAGGCGTACAAGAAAATGGCATGGTTGGCTTAATTTTTCATACCATTGGCGTATCGGATGGCATGACAAACGGCAACAACGGCATGAGTTATTCATTGCCTTCTCGTGATTTAATTGCCGATTCAATCGAAGATGTGGTGGGGGCTCAGTGGTACGATGGCGTGATTGCCGTGGTGGGTTGCGACAAAAATATGCCAGGGGCCATGATGGCTTTGGCACGTTTGAATCGCCCGGGAATGTTGGTTTACGGTGGAACCATCAAAACGGGTGAATATAAGGGTAAAAAATTAGACATCGTGTCCGCTTTCGAAGCTTTGGGACAAAAAT
>JBBAKZ010000202.1:5874-6235 GCA_040403275.1 Arcicella sp.
TCGCAGGAACAATTTCCGACGAAGACTACGAAGGTGTCATCAAAAATGCCATTCCTGGTGCGGGTGCCTGCGGAGGGATGTACACCGCCAATACGATGGCAAGTTCGATGGAAGCCATGGGTTTGACTTTACCAAACTCATCAACTTATCCAGCAACGCACGAAGGCAAAAAAGCCGAGTGTCTTGCCATTGGAGCAGCCATGAAAGTGCTTTTAGAAAAAAATATTTGTGCTAGAGACATCATGACTCGCAAGGCATTCGAGAACGCCATGACGGTTGTAATGGCCATGGGCGGCTCGACCAATGCGGTCTTGCATTACTTGGCAATTGCCCGTGCCGCCGAGATTGAATTTACCTTGAA
>JBBAKZ010000203.1:0-1519 GCA_040403275.1 Arcicella sp.
CATTTGAACAAATGATTTTTTTTTAATGATTCTTTCAAAATTAAAATTATTTTTGTGAAAAATATGAAACAGCTACTCCCCAGTCGCCGTCACTCCAATAAAAATTTAAAGTTTATTCTTTTCAAGAAAATAAATAAAGATAATGTTTCGGAAACAATTTGGGTTGATGGTTCAGTAAATGGCATAAATTCAACGGGTTTAGTGCTTGATAATCAACTGTTGATAGCTTACGAAGTAAAACAAGATAATAAACGGAATAGCTTGAAAATTAGCACAGTACGTTTGTAATTTTAAAGTATTAAAACCCTTGAAAAGACAATTTTGGAATTAGTGGAAAATTAGTAACGTCGATGGTTGGTGACGAGATTTCTATTCGTGCAAGGGGAGAAATTTAATAGAATTAGTAGATTTTAACTGATTGTTTGAATTATTTGAAAGGAGTAACAGTGCTTTGGCATGGTTACTCCTTTTGTTATATATTTTCAGTAAAGTCTAAAATTAGGATAATACCTATCAGTTTATATTTTAACTTTTAGTATATTGCTGAGCTTAGGTGCCTTTTAATGTTATTCAAAAATTAATCAAAAAATGCAAAGACGTTCAGCAGTCACAAATATAGCCTTAACGATTGGTTCTGCCATCGTTTTACCCTCGTGGGCAAACGCTTGGAGTAAGGATTCTTTCAAAAATAATGTGTACAAGATATCTGCCCTTCAAGAAAAGAATTTGGCAGAAATTGTAGAAACAATTATACCCAAAACCAATACGCCTGGGGCCAAGGAGCTTAATATTCAGCAATTTGTTCCGACAATGGTAGCTGATTGTTATGATAAACAAGCGCAAGAAACATTCGTAAAAGGATTGAATTTAGTCGATGTTGCTTCCAACAATAGTTTTTCAAAAACTTTCTTGGAATGTGATGCCAAACAACGATTAGAGGTCCTGAACAAGATGGCTAAATCAGAAAATAAAGAGGAAAAATCTTTTATTCAATTAGTCAAAGGACTCACCATTAGGGGTTATTTAAGTTCAGAATATGTGATGACAAATCTACGAATTTATGAATATGCACCCGCTCGTTATCATGGTTGTGTGCCCGTCAAAAAATAAGTAGCATAATTCAACGCAATACAAAAATTATAAATCACCATTGGTATTATCATGTCAAATATTAATATAGATTCAATTAAAAATCAAACCTACGATGCCATCGTTATTGGTTCTGGCATAAGTGGCGGATGGGCAGCAAAGGAATTGACAGGAAAGGGCTTACGGACGCTCGTTTTGGAGCGTGGACGTGAAGTTAAACACGTGACTAATTATCCAACCACCACCAAAATGCCTTGGGAGTTTGAGCATAGAAATCAACTTAAAAAAGAAGTAATTGATGCTAATCCTGTCATCAGTAAATGCTACGCTTTTTATGAAGGAACAGAACAGTTTTTCGTAAAAGATGCTGAACATCCTTATGTACAAGAAAAACCTTTCGACTGGATTCGGGGCTACCAAACGGGTGGAA
>JBBAKZ010000203.1:1529-6217 GCA_040403275.1 Arcicella sp.
TGGAAAATCATTGATGTGGGCCAGACAAACGCAGCGATGGTCGGACTTTGATTTCGAAGGTCCAGCCCGTGATGGATTTGCCGTTGATTGGCCAATTCGCTACGCTGATATTGCTCCGTGGTATAGTTACGTTGAAAAATTTGCGGGTATTTCGGGCAATAAAGACGGTTTGGCGAGTTTACCCGATGGTGAGTTTTTGGCTCCCCACGAAATGAATTGTGTCGAGAAACATTTTAGTCAACAAACCGCAAAAAATTATAAAGACCGTCATATCATCATGGGACGGGCGGCACACTTGACGAACCCGAAACAAATTCATTTTGACCAAGGACGTGCTTCTTGTCAAAACCGTACCATTTGTGAAAGAGGGTGTCCGTACGGTGGATATTTTAGTAGTAATTCTTCGACTTTACCGTGGGCTGCCAAAACGGGTAAATTGACTCTCCGACCGCATTCAGTTGTACATTCTATTATTTACGACGAAAAGAAAAATAAGGCAACGGGTGTTCGAGTGATTGATGCGAATACCAAGCAAATGACCGAATATTACGCAAGAATTATCTTTGTTAATGCGGCCGCAATCAATACAAACTTAGTTTTACTGAATTCAACTTCGCATCGTTTTCCGAATGGTTTAGGAAATGACAATGGATTGTTGGGAAAATACGTGGCTTTTCATAATTATCGGGCAACGATTAATGCGGAGTATGAAGGATTTTTGGACAGCACCACGGATGGTCGTCGTCCGAATTCTGCTTATATTCCACGATTCCGAAATTTGGAGAAGCAAGAAACTGACTTTTTACGTGGATACGCTTCTGGATTCAATGCAGGACGTTATCAACACGAAGACCGAAGTGGAATGGGAGAAGATTTGAAAAATGCCATTTTGAATCCTGAATACAATAATGTCTGGAGTGTTGGCTCGCACATGATGGGCGAAACGATTCCTAAAGCAAGTAATTTTGTGGCTTTAGACAAAACGTTGGTGGACCCTTGGGGAATTCCTCAGTTAAGAATAAACGTGGATTATGACGATAATGACGTGAAAATGACCAAAGACTTCTTTGAACAATTATCAGAAATGTACACAAAAGCAGGTTTCAAAAATATCCGTACCAACGATTCAAACCGTACGCCTGGATTAGATATTCACGAAATGGGGGGTGCAAGAATGGGCAAAGATCCGAAAACTTCGATGTTGAATAAATGGAATGCGTTGCATAACTGCAAAAACGTTTTTGTAACCGACGGAGCATCCATGACTTCTACTTCCACGCAAAATCCATCATTAACCTACATGGCGCTAACGGCTCGTGCGGCGGATTATGCAGTGAAGGAGATGAAAAAGGGAAATCTATAAGGAAAAAGTTGGTAATAGTTAAATTATATCCAAGTCAAATTTTCAACAAAATTGGCTTGGATTTTTATTTTTTATTAAAATTATTTTTTTAGCTTTTTGAATCAATATCAATTATTTTTGTTTCATAATTTATCAACAAAACCACATTTTATGGAAACTTACGGACAAATATTAATGATAGCTAGCCCTGCTTTTTTACTCTTGGTATTGGGCGAAAAACTATACGGATGGTTCTATAAAAAAGAGCCATTTCGTAGTATGGATATGATTTCGAGTTTGAGTTCAGGATATACCAATTCAATTAAGGACGTATTAGGCATCGGCATTTCCCTTATTTCCTATAAATGGATGGTGGATCATTGGGCGATTTTCGACATAAAATCAACCCCAATTGTTGCCTTAATTGCTTTTATTGTGCTTGATTTAGCGGGTTATTGGGGACATCGATTCAATCATCAAGTCAATTTTCTATGGAATCAACATCTCATTCATCACAGTAGCGAAGAATTCAATTTGGCCTGTGCTTTACGTCAAAGTATTTCTTCATTAGTTAATTTTTTTACGATATTTCTTTTACCAGCCGCCATTTTGGGCGTACCAGCACAAATAATCGCCATCATTGCGCCCATCCATTTATTTGCCCAATTTTGGTATCATACTGTACACATTGGTCGCATGGGTTTTCTAGAATCTTTTCTCGTAACACCTTCGCATCACCGTGTTCATCACGCCATCAATCCTGAATATATCGACAAAAATCACGGTCAGATTTTTATTATTTGGGACAAACTTTTCGGAACTTTCCAAGAAGAATTACCCGAGGTTCCGCCCGTTTATGGAATTACGGTACCAGTATCTACGTGGAATCCAATCAAAATAAATTTTCAACATCTTTGGTTATTGATGCAAGATGCTTGGCGGACAAAAAATGTGGGTGATAAATTCAAAATATGGTTTAAACCAACGGGTTGGAGACCTGCCGATGTGACAGAACAATATCCAATCCATAACAAAATCACTAATCCGTATAATTTTGAAAAATACAATCCACACACAACCAATAGTATGATTGTCTGGATGTGGATTCAGTTTTTATCAACTTTTGGGTTTTTGTACTTTTTTTACGGAAATATTGCAAAATTAGGGGTTCCTAATATGTTTGTTTATGGAGGCTTCTTGATGCTAAATATTTACGCATATTCAGAATTGATGGACAGAAATCCAAAAGCAATTTGGTGGGAATTAATAAAAACCATTTGTGGATTTGCCTTAATTTTTCAGATGGGAAATTGGTTTGGTGGCAACCAAATGCAAACACTTTTGGTGGTAGGGTATTTAATCACGTCGATGGCAGTAACTTCTTATTTTGTGGTCCGAGAATTTCAAAGTTCAAGAATAATGCGAACAACTTAACTTTTTTCAATAAAAAGGGAAAAAAAGTGGGTCGAAAATTTAAAATTTTCGACCCACTTTTTTATTTATCTTCTGCTAATTTTACATGACCCCAATTTTCTCCCGAACGTATTCGGTTGAGTTGTGTATGAGTAATACCAAATTGTTTTGCAATCATTTTCAATCTATTTTTGTCGGATTTGAGCATCTTTTTAATCATAATTACCTTACTTTCGGTAAGTTTATAATTTTTGGTACGCTTTGGAATTACTCTGTCTTTAACGGCTGGATTCTCTCGATTGTGAAGCGTCATTTCATCACGAGTTGCCCACTTTAAATTCTCCCAATGATTGTTTAATTTGTCATGATCAAGGTGAAGTACAAATTTTCTAGCCTCATTATTATCCTTGCTTACAAAGAAATCTGCCACCAATTTATGAACGTAACGATTTAATGATTTATTGCCTTGTGCCCTGATATTCAATGATTTATATCCTTGAATTTTTGATCCACTAATGATATCGCCTTCCGTAGGGTCATTCTGAAAACTCTTCAAACGTCCATAATTTGAAACTTTATAAGTGGGTGGGTTTTCTACTTCTGGAAATGGAATATCCATCCATTTCTCATTCCAAAAGCTGACATTTTTTTTCATTCCAAGACCTGCTTTTTTCTACGTCATAGGGGTTATATTTTTTGAACGTTACTAATATACGAAAAAACTGGATGTTGTTAAGGAATGTTTAAATAAATTGGATTTTTTTCAATTTTTTTCTTGAAATAAAAAATCATATTTTAAAAATTCTATATTCTCCTGCTTGCAAGTAATCGATTGGCAAAATAGTCTGTTCTTCATTTTCCCAAGCAAGATTATTTTGATTTGAATAATAAAGTTGAGCCGACTCAACTTTATTTAAATTAGTATCTATAATGGCATTTTCAAGCGCTAAATTTACAACAAAAATGAATTGAGGATTATCTCTTTGAGTCCAAGCAATTACCTTTTTTTGACCAGTCAAATCGGGTTCTATCAGCCATTCAATTGCTTGATTTTCAATCGTTTTTCCAATTTTATCCGAAATTGATTTTAAGCAAAGATTTCTAAATAAATCCCCATTTTGTCCCCAACGATAATTTCCGTGCGTTGCTTTGTCCCCTTCCGAAAGTTGAAAAACGTATAGTTTTGTGTAATGTTCGTTGGGTGCTGGGTAGGCGTGAGGGTCACGTTGTTCAAAACCTAAAGCCATATACGAAGGCATATCGGTCAAGAACAAACCAATAAACATTCTTATTTCATTGCCTTTCAAATAAAAACTGTCAAATCGAGGGTCGTCTTTATCAGCGGTCATAATGGTGAAATTCGGCGCAAATTTTCGAGATGTCAATAATTGATGATACCTCGCAAATTCAGCAACAAAATTCTCAGTTCCTACCACCATTGATTGTAAATCTCCCAAAGTTGTATCCGTATCTGAATCCTCTAAATGGTCTTCTTCATTACCAAAGGCCATCACATTGGGCGGTGCTAAAAAACTTTCCGCAAAATAGCCAAAATAGGGTTTGTGTGCTACTATTTTTCCTTTAATATATTTATGAATATCGTAGTAAACGTCTGGTTTTGAAGGAGTTCCCGCTGGATTCATCTGCACATGCGACATGTCTCCTCGCATGAAATCAAAATTATATTTATCGGCGAAACCCTTATATTTTAGTGCCATATATTCCCACACTTCTCGTCTAGGTTTGGTGAAATCTATTTCCCAATCAATGTTATCATTCTTTGATTCGTATAATTTCACCCTTGCTAATGGCCCAAAAACTCTGGACATTGCTTGCGGTTTAGAAATTATATAATCACGCCAAATCCTACCATCTACGTCCACGGTTTTTGCCTCTTCTCGGCAGTCTACTTTCAAGCCTCTGTAGGGAGGGG
>JBBAKZ010000204.1:0-6205 GCA_040403275.1 Arcicella sp.
AAACTAAATCTTAACACGATGGTCGATAAAGCACTGGTCATAAAAGATTTTACGGAAACCATGAAAAACCATTACGGAGACCGCCTGTCGAAGATAATTCTCTACGGCTCGTATGCTCGTGGAGATTTTAATGAAGAATCAGATATTGATTTTTTGGTACTGTTGAATGATGAGGAGGTGCGAGCAATTAAAGAACTTTCTAACACCAATGATGAGGTGTATAATTTAACCCTAAAACATGAAATATTAGTGTCAATGTTTGCGGCTTCAAGAAAAAAATTTGAATTTGCCACAAAAGCTTTTTATCGTTTTATTAAAAAAGAAGGAATAACTGTTTATGGATGAAAATATTAAAGATAGCCTTAGTTTAGCCTTAGATACTTTTGATGATGCAAAGTTTCTCGCTCAAAATGAGCGATACAGAGGAGCCATAAACCGATGTTATTATGCTTATTTTTATATGGCCAAGGGAATTTTGGTTTCTAAAGGAATTGTTGTCAAAACTCATTCAGGACTAAACAGTGAGTTTAACAGGGTCCTCATAAAAACTCAAATAATCCCACAAAATTTCGGCAAATACTTAAATTTTTTATTTACCCAAAGACAAACCGCTGATTATGAACCCGAAGAAGAAATAGAAAAAGAAGAAATTGATAAAGCCCTATTTATGGAAGAAGAATTTATCAATTATGTAAAAGAAAAATATCAAATAACTGAATAAATGCAATCATTAAAAATATACAATACCCTCAGTCGAGAAAAAGAATTGTTTACGCCTTTAAACGCCCCGCACGTGGGAATGTACGTTTGTGGACCAACCGTTTATAATTACGTTCACTTGGGCAATGTCCGTACTTTTATGACTTTCGATGTGCTCAATCGTTATTTGACGCATTTGGGTTACAAAGTCCGTTACGTCCGAAACATCACAGATGTTGGGCATTTGGTCGGCGATGGTGATGAAGGAGAGGACAAAATTGGAAAAATGGCGAAGTTAGAGCAACTTGAGCCGATGGAAATTGTGCAGCGTTATACCAACGATTTTCACAAGGTTTTAGCGCAATTTAACTTTATTCCACCAAGTATTGAACCTTCCGCTACGGGACATATTGTTGAACAAATCGAAACGACTACTGCCTTACTAAATAAAGGTTTAGCCTACGAATCAAACGGTTCGGTTTATTTTGATATTGCCAAATATAATGAACAAGGTGGTGATTATGGTAAATTATCGGGTCGTATTTTAGAAGATTTATTATCAGAATCTCGAGATTTAGACGGTGTTGGCGAAAAACGTAGTCCGCTTGATTTTGCCCTTTGGAAAAAAGCGGCTCCCGAACATCTCATGCGTTGGAATTCTCCTTGGGGAGCGGGTGTTCCAGGTTGGCATTTAGAATGTACTTGCATGAGTACCAAATATTTAGGGGATAGTTTTGATATCCACGGAGGAGGAATGGATTTGAAATTTCCGCATCACGAATGTGAAATTGCCCAAGCCAAAGGAGCAAACGGTCGTGAACCCGTTCGTTATTGGATGCACTCGAATATGTTGACGGTGAACGGTCAAAAAATGTCTAAATCGCTCGGAAATTCTTTTTTGCCTGCCGAACTTTTTGCGGGTACTCATCCGTTGTTAGAACAGGCTTACAGCCCCATGACCGTGCGTTTTTTCATGTTGCAATCACAATACAGAAGTACCTTAGATTTCTCAAATGATGCACTAAAAGCGGCTCAAAAAGGCTATAAACGTTTGATTAATGGCTTGAGAATTATTAAAAATATTGAATATGTGGCCGATGATTCAGTGCTTGTTGATGAAAAACAAATCGCTGAAATCGAAAAAGGAATTCAAGGTTGCTATGACGGTTTGAACGATGACTTAAATACGGCCGTGGCCATTGCAGGTTTATTCAATCTCCTAAAAAAAATCAACCAATTGTACATGGGACAAGTACAAACAGCCCAAATTGGTGAGAAAGCGTTCAACCTTTTGAAGGAAAAATTTGTCATTATCCTAGAAGATATTTTGGGAATTTTAGAAGAACCAAATAATTCAATTGAATCCCTTGCCAAAGGAATGTTATCGCTTTACCGAGAATATAAAGAAGCTAAGCAATACGACAAAATCGACGAGATTCGGACTTATTTCAAAGCTAATGGCTTAGTAATCAAGGATATGAAAACTCGTATTGATTGGGCGTATGAGGAGTAGTTGATAATTATCAGTTAATAATTAATAGTTGAAGGTACTTTAGACTATCAACTTTTAACTATTAATTATTAATTTTTAACTAATAACTAAACACATGAGAACACCCAGTTTAACGCCTATTATCAAGGCAATTATTGTTATTAACATCATCGTTTTTGGCGTTCAGTCAATCAATCCACAATACGATAGAATGATTGTTTCGTTGTTCGGTTTGCACTATTTTACTTCTGAACAATTCATTCCAACTCAGTTAGTGACGTATATGTTTGTGCATTCAAACATCGGACATATTTTTAGTAATATGTTAGGACTATTTTTTTTAGGCCCTATTTTAGAAATGTTTTGGGGAGAAAAAAGATTCTTAATTTTCTATTTAGTTACGGGAATAGGGGCAGGTGTTTTGTATATGGGATTAAAATATTATGATTTTTCAACCCTACAAGCGGTTACGGAAGCCTATATTCTAAACCCCGATTTAACGAAGTTTCAAAGTTTAATTTCAAGATTCTATGCTGAAGGAATTCCATCAAGCGTTTATACTTTATTGCAGGACACAAGCAACGTAACCCTCAAAGAATCCGTATTTATAGCGGAAGAGAGTTTGAAGGCGGTTTTAAATACCCCGATGATTGGCGCTTCTGGGGCGGTTTTTGGTATTATGGCAGGTTTTGGTTTGCTTTTTCCCAATACAGAGTTGATGCTTTTATTCTTTCCGTTTCCCATTAAAGCGAAGTATTTTGTAACTTTCTATGCGCTGTACGAAATTTATTCAGGCCTTAATAAAATGCCAGGCGATAATGTCGCACATTTTGCCCATATTGGAGGAATGATTTTTGCTTTTGTCTTAATTAAAATTTGGGAAAAAAAACGAGATAGTTTTTATTAAAATTTTTGTACCTTTATTACGTAACTTTTTGCTTGCAGGAACGTTGTTACATTACGATACACAAGTAAAACAAACATCGAACTAACAATTATCGAATCGAGCGACGATCGGTTCAGAAATAAAATGAGTGGAATTTTAGATGACTTCAAAAACGCTTTCGCCAAGCGTAACAACGGTTTAATTCAACTGATATGGTTGAATGTGGCGGTTTATGTAGTCATGTTAATATTCTTGATTACTGCAACGGTATTTTTCAAAAGACCTGATATTTTTGAAACGGTACTTTCTTATTTCAGCGTTACGCCTGCCATGTCGATATTTCTCTTTCGTCCTTGGACAATCTTGACTTATTCCCTTTTTCATGCGGTCAATCCTATCTCGCATCTTTTGCCAAATATGTTGATGCTTTATTGGTTTGGCGCTATTATTCAAGAGTTCTTAGGAAGCCGTAGATTAATAAATTTATATATATTAGGCGCAATTTTTGGTGGAGCACTAGCGTTAATCGCTTTCAATTTTATTCCTTATTATCAAGGAGCAATCAACACAACGATTATCGGAGCATCGGGAAGTGTCATGGCAATTATGTTTGCTGCCGCAACTTTAATGCCTGATTACACCTTCTTCTTATTTTTGATTGGGCCCGTTAGAATTAAATATATTGCTCTTTTCTTCTTCTTAATTTCCTTAGCTGGCGCTATCGGTACAAACGCTGGCGGAGGAATCGTACACATGGGTGGAGCTTTATTGGGTTATTTATACGTAAAACAACTGCAAGCGGGCAGAGATTGGGGAACGCCCATCGATGCTACGGTTGAATTCTTCCAAAATCTTTTTAAACGTGCTGAAAAACCAACCGTCAAAGTGGTTCACCGTCAGAAGGAATCTATATATTCAAATACGCCAGCGACTGTAGGAGGTTCGTATCCAGATGATGAGGAAGTGGACGAAATCTTAGATAAAATTTCTCGTTCGGGATATGAAAGTTTGACGAAGGAAGAAAAGCAAAAATTGTTTAAGGCTTCTCAGAAATAATTTAGGTGTTGGGGGTTGGGATTTAGGGGTTAGGGATGAAGCAGAAAGTGAATAACAATTTCTATAATGCTGATTTCATTATCTAACCATGAATAATCCAATCATAAAATCATATCACAAACAAATTAGCGAATCAACAACGCAAGAAGAAAAACTTGCGATTGCCTCACATTTGAATGAATATGATCGTACATTAACCGCAGAGGAACGAGAAGAATATAGAATGAATACATAAGCTTCGATTCATAGTAAGACCGAAGTAATGGACAAATTGATTGCCGCTTACGAAGCTATGAAAGCAGATACTTTAAATTTCGTTTAGATTTTATCAAATATATTTTTAGCAAAAACGGTCAGGCCCAAAATGCCTGACCGTTTTTGCTTTACCATAACCTCAGAAAAATTTTGTAAATTTGTATTATTAAATACGTTAATATCAAACATTACAAATCTTTGGTAGTTAACTATTTACACTTTTCGTTAATTGAATCTCATGAAAATAACCCCAGGCAAAATTTTGGCTCAAATTAACTCCCCCGAGGATTTAAGAAAAAGAGACCGCTCGGAATTGCTCCAAATCTGTGATGAACTTCGTCAGTATATTATTGATGATGTTTCTGTGTTTGGCGGTCATTTTGGGGCTTCGTTGGGGGTGGTTGAGTTGTCGGTGGCTTTGCATTATGTATTCAATACGCCTAACGACCAAATTATTTTTGATGTGGGACATCAAGCGTACGGGCATAAAATTTTAACGGGAAGACGGGATGAATTTCATACCAATCGTCTCTACGGTGGGATTTCTGGTTTTCCAAAACGTAAAGAAAGTGAATACGATGCCTTTGGCGTGGGTCATTCTTCCACTTCCATTTCAGCCGCTCTGGGAATGTCGGTGGCTTCGCAGTACAAAGGTGAAAAAGACCGTCAGCACGTGGCAATCATTGGCGATGGTTCAATGACCGCAGGCATGGCTTTTGAAGCAATGAATCATGCCGGAGCAATTCCGAACAACATGATTATCATTTTGAATGATAATTGCATGGCAATTGACCCGAACGTTGGGGCTTTAAAAGAATATTTAACTGATATTACTACCTCACATACCTACAACCGTGTGAAGGATGAAGTCTGGAATTTGTTGGGAAAAATGTCCACCTTTGGCAAATCTGCGCAAGATATTGTTTCTAAAATTGAAAATGGTTTAAAAGCTACTTTGTTAAAGCAAAGCAATTTATTTGAATCATTGAATCTAAGATATTTTGGTCCAATTGACGGACATGATATTGAGTACTTAGTAACCGTTTTGAATGATTTGAAAGATATTCCTGGGCCAAAAATTCTTCATTGTATCACTACAAAAGGCAAAGGATATGCCCTTGCCGAAAAAGATCAAACGCTTTGGCACGCTCCAGGAAAATTTGATAAAATTACGGGGATAATTAAAAAAACTGTTTATAATACTCCACAACCGCCTAAGTATCAGGATGTTTTCGGGAATACCATCGTCGAGTTAGCTGAACAGAATGCTAAGATTATGGGCGTTACACCCGCTATGCCTTCGGGAAGTTCGTTGAATTTGATGATGAAAGCCATGCCCGACCGTGCTTTTGATGTGGGTATTGCCGAACAACATGCTGTAACATTTTCAGCAGGAATGGCCACCCAAGGATTAACGGTTTTCTGCAATATTTACTCTACTTTCATGCAACGTGCCTACGACCAAGTGGTGCACGATGTAGCAATTCAGGAATTACCCGTTATTTTCTGTCTCGACCGTGCTGGTTTTGCGGGTGCCGATGGTCCAACCCATCATGGAGCGTATGACATTGCTTACATGCGTTGTATTCCGAATATGATTGTCTTTGCCCCGATGAATGAAAAGGAATTGCGAGATATCATGTTTACGGTTTCTCAAGACGAATTTAAAGATTTAAATTCTTGTATATCAATACGTTATCCAAGAGGCGAAGGCGTTATGCCTAACTGGAAAACGGCCTTCGAGAAAATGGAAATTGGCAAAGGACGCAAAATAAAAGACGGTGAGAACGTAGCAATTTTAACGCTCGGACACATTG